>JAAZNS010000013.1 GCA_012798185.1 Chloroflexota bacterium
ACCGAAAATGATTTCGATCTGGCGATAGATGGCAAAGGTTTTTTTGCTGTCACCCTGCCCGATGGACGTACTGCCTACACCCGTAATGGCGTATTCAACAAGGATTCTTCTGGACAGCTGGTAACCGCTGATGGCTATTTGCTGGTGTGGGATGGAACAATCCCGGAAGATGCCACCGATTTTCACGTCAACCAGGACGGAAGTGTAATGGCAATGCAAAACAATGAGTGGACGCAGATTGGCACGGTGCAAATATCCAAATTCGCCAATCCGAATGGATTAAAAATCTATAGCGACAGTCTTTTCCTTGAAAGTGAAATCTCTGGCGCGGCAGAAACCGGACAGCCAAATTCTGAAGGATTTGGTCGCATCATCGGCAACGCCCTGGAAGCATCCAATACCAATATTGCCGATGAAATCACCCAGATGATCACATTACAGCGTTCATATCAAATGTCGGTGCGAGCGTTTCAAACTACGGATACGATGATCCAGCAGGCAATCCGCATGAGGAAACTGTAAAGTTCTGCGGCTGGATGCCGATAACAGAGCAGGACTACTGGTTGCATGCCAGGTAATCGTCTGAACCTGTTATCGAGAATTACCGGAGGTATCCAAAATGAAAATCGACAATGTCAATGCCAATCGAATAACCCAAAAGCAGGCTGAAAACGCTGCAGGGATCGAGAAAAACCTAAAGTCTGAACGGGAAAATATGGAATCCATCACCGGAAAGGATAAAGCATCTCTTTCGGAAAACGCGCGCATTTTAGCCAAATCCCGGGCAGCTTTAGAAGAAACCCCAGAAATCCGCACCGAAATTGTTGAACAACTCCGCCAGCAGATTGCCGCTGGTGAATATCAAATCCCGGTAAAAGAACTGGCAACCCGATTTCTATTAGGTTAAGAATTTTTTTTGCTGAGCCAACGGTAAAGTTATTCGATAACAGGAAATCGATTTAAAAATGCAACTAAGTAAAAGGATGATAGCAAAATGGAAGATATACCTGGCATGGTTACCTCGCTTGAAGATATTCTTGTAAAAGAATTTCGAATATGCCAATCGCTGCACTCTTTAACAAGAGATGAGCGGCAGGCGCTTACAAAAAACGATATTCCAGCCTTATCAACGCTGGTTGAACAAAAAGAAGCATTGCTGGATGATTTAGGCCAGATTGAAGATCGCCGGCGGATGCTTTCCCAAAACCTGGGAAAAGAATTTGGCATACAATCGATCTCTCCCAGCCTTGCAGAAATTTCTACATCATTAAGTTCAGATGTCGGCGGCAGAATTACCCATCTCAGAGAGGGTATCTTAGCTATTGCTGAAGAAATTAAAGTATTAACCAGCGGGAATCGAGCGCTGGCAATGGCTTCTCTGGATCGAGTGGATGCCATTCAATCATTCTTATTAGAAATTTTCCACCCCACTATATCATACGACCGGCCTGGCGCTCCTAAGAATAATTCGGTCGAGGCGGTTTGGGATGTTGAACAAAGCGCATGATTGTGAAAGGTAATTATGAGTAACCTATTAAGCGCAATAAAGAACGCAGCAAGCTCTATGCTCAGCTACCAGCAAATGATTCAGGTGATCGAGCATAATGTTGCCAACGCCAGCACAGAAGGCTATCGGCGGCAGGAGGCTGTTTTAACCCCAGGCATTCCCACCTCAAGTTCGCGGGTTGGCGGCAACTATGTCGGGCAGATGGGCACCGGAGTGATCGTATCGTATATTCGTCAGTATGGGAAAGCCTTCATCGATGCACAAATCCGCAGCCAGATTGCTGAAAGCGCAAAATGGGACCTTGAATCGAGCATCCTTTCTCAAGTCGAAATGACCTTGGACGAAACCGGGGATGCTGGTCTGATCACGATGTTAGATGCATTCTGGAGCAGCTGGCAATCGTTAGCTGATGATCCTTCTAATATGTCGTTACGAACCAGCCTGAAACAATCGGGGCAAGACTTGGTCGATGCATTCAATAATCGCGTTTCTATGCTAAGGACTATTCGTCAGGATCAGGATGAGTCAATCGTCGAATCGGTCAATGAGATCAATGAAATCGCAGCGCATGTTGCCGAATTGAACACGGAAATCGTGAAAGCATTGGCTGCCAAAGAAGCACCAAACGATTTAATCGATGAGCGTGATCTTCAACTAAAACGCCTTGCCGAGTTGACCGGAGGCACGGTTACATATAAGGACTCTGGCGAAGCTTTGGTGTCCATTGGAGGACATGCCCTGGTCATTGGCTCGGAAGCATTTGCATTAACCACCACAAGAGATTCCACAAACGAAAATATGGTGAAGATATCTTGGGCAATCGACGGGATGAATTTTACTCCTACAGCCGGTGAATTAGCCGGATTATTCGAAGCTCGTGATGTGATTATCCCAGGGCAGCTGAGAGGACTAAGCGACCTGGCAGAAGCTTTATCGACTACTGTGAACACGCAGCATGCTTTAGGATTCGATTTGAATGGTGATGAAGGCGGTGATTTCTTCGACTTCACCGCAACCACCGATACATTCTTCAAAATCAGCCTGAGTGATAACCTGAATGACCTCGCTCATATTGCCGCAGCTTCTCAAACCAACTCACCCGGTGACGGTAATAATGCCACTAGCATGGCTTTATTACGGGAATCGCTGGTAATGAACAGCGGCGCATCTACCTTTGGTGATTATTATAATAACCAGATCACAGCACTTGGTTTACAGGTGATGCAGGCGAACGCGAAATCAAGCGATTCGAATGTGGTTTTGAATTCATTAGAGCAATTACGCGAATCTGAATCTGGTGTCTCTCTGGATGAAGAGGCGGCTAACCTGGTAAATGCCCAAAAATCGTATCAGGCATGCGCCAGGGTATTAACCGCCATAGATGAAATACTTAATACTCTGATTAACAGCACTGGGCTGGTTGGCAGGTAACCCCATGGCCAAGGAAGGTGAAACATGAGAGTTACACATCGTATGATAACGGAAAGTGCGATCAGGAATATGGACGATAATTTACAGAAACTCTACGATCTACAAGAGAAGGCTTCGACAATGAAAAAGTTCAAGCGCTCCTCCGAAGATCCCAGCACAGTTTCTACTGTACTTACCCTGCGCTCCACGATCAATATCAATCAATCCTATATCAATACTGCGCAACTCTCTAACGATTGGATGAATGCTACCAATGAAGCGCTCGAACAAATGCTGGATGTAGCCAAACGAGCAGTTCAGCTCGCCCAAACCGGCATGGCAGATACCGAAGGCTCAGACGAGCGACAGGCGCTAGCAAATGAAATGAACAGCTTGCTGACCCAGGCTGTAGATATTGCAAATACTAAGCATCTTGGAAATTATATATTTGCTGGTTTCAGTACGACAACGACTCCATTTACCCTGAATAGCGATTCAACCGTCACCTATAATGGCGATACCGGTACAATGCTGCGGAATATCGGGCCAAGCCAAACCATTACTCAAAATATCGTTGGTGAAACATACTTCCGCAACCTATTCGAGGATATTGTCACAGCTCGAGATGCGCTTTCTTCCAACGACAGTGCTGCTATTCAATCAGCATTAGGTGAATTAGAATCTTCACTCGATTTAGTGAATCAAGCCGTAACACTCAACGGCACCCGCCAAAGACAGGTCAAACTTTCTCAAGAACGCCTTGAGAGTACCCAAAATGACCTTGATGTGTTATTATCCGAAAAAGAAGATGTCAGCATGATCGAAATCGCTGCTCTTTTAAAGAACCAGGAGACGATTTACCAGACGGTCTTAGAAGTAAGCAACCGGGCAATTTCTGCATTAAGCTTATTCGATATGTTGAGTTAATTCAGGTGCATTATGCTTGTTCTCACACGAAGAACGGACGAGAGTCTGGTTATTAACAACGACATTGTTATCACCATATTATCTATCGATGGTGATAAAGTCAAAGTGGGCATAGCTGCGCCGCGTGAAATTTCTGTTTTGCGCAAAGAATTGTGGGATGCAATCAACGATCAAAACAAAATCGCAGAAATTCTTTCGAGCAACCCCGAACCAGCCAGTTTTGATGAGCTGCGGAAATTCCTAACCGAAGAAACAGAAACCGCCGAGGCTGAAATTGAAAAAACCTAAGAAGGCATAGCCTCAGCATTTGTGATAATCGAGACTACATAAAATACAATAAAACTCCTCCAGATGAGAGGAGTTTCTTCATTAATTATTATTATTTATCAATAGATTTTTATTATTATAAATTATTTTTAATTCAACCAGGTGGTTTACCTTGAAGTCAAGGTAGTCCTATCCTCCAATACGCCGGTTTTGAATACGGTAAACATATGCCAAAACCTCGGCAACTAAGGCGTACAATTCCGGTGGAATAACCTGATTCACTTCCACATTGGCTAAAGCGCTTGTTAAAACCGGATCTTCCCGCACAGGAATATTTTGCGATTTGGCAATTGCCAGTATTTGCTCTGCAATAACACCAGCACCAGAAGCGAGTACACGCGGCGCTATGTCTTTTTCAGGATCGTACCCCAATGCAATAGCGTGCTGTTTTTCCTGCTCCCCGTAACCAAACTTTACAATGCGATCCCTTCTGGCAAACATATTACGCCTCCACACTCACTTCACCAAACGATCGCCATAATGTAGAAGACCCAAGATTTGATGAAATTTCAATTTTTGCTGTTTCGCAATTAACCGATTGGAGAATATATCCCAGGGTTTCTATTCCTTCCTGTAATCCGGGTAATTCTTCTTCTGCCAGTGAACGGGTTTTTTCTGTTGAGGTCAACACTTCCATCCCGACCCGTTTTTCAGCAACGGACACATTGATTTGTATAGATTCCTCTTTATCCAGGTCAACATTTACTACAAAGTGGGTATTTGCCGGATCGATCCGTTTTTCTTGGTTATCCGGCAAGTATGAAATCCTTAGATGTGCTGTATGCAAATTTTTACGCTGGTCTTGCCCTTTTATTAACGGATTTTGTAAAAGAATTGGAATATCCATTCGCAGCCAGGGTTCATGCGCCGGCTCAGTGGTGGGTGTTGAATTCAAAAGCTGCATCAACCGGGCTGCTTCTAAAAATCGATCGAGCTCCCTAACCAATCCTGCCTGCGAAAGATCGGAAGCCAGCTGACGTCTTAGCACTGCTAAGGTCATCAGGCTTTTGCCCGAACCATCTAAGACCGGGTTATGATCACCTTTTTGAACGAACTTCGCCAATTCCTTTTCAATGGGTGTTCCCAAAATTCGGAAAATCTCTTGTAAATTAGCTTGCAGCGCTTCACCATTATCCTTCATTAGTACTATTAAATGGCGGATAAGCTCCGCTGCATTTTTAGCTAATTCTTTGGTAAGCAGTGGCGCATTACTTTGCTGTAATGTCTCTAATTTGGTTTGCAGTGAGGTCACCATCTGAACCAAGGTAGGAAAATCGGTTTTCGCAAGAGATAAAGTGCCGCTCGAGAGAGGTAACCCGGCTGCTTTAAGAGCAGCAGCCAATTGGGCAGTATTTTGATCCCATTTGACTTCTTGCGCCAATAAGTTATTTAATTCTGCAACCAATTCGGGCGTAACCTGTAAACCATTGGATAATAGAGCACGGGCAATCATTTCCGTGGTTTGGTTAACGGGTAATCCGGCGAATTTCAATAAATTGGGAATAAATTCTGGTGCTTGGGTGGAAGCCAGCTGCCCGGTGCTCTGCCCCTGGGAAAGCAATTGGATGGTAACCGAAGAATTCGTCATGTCTTTGACCGCAAATTGGGCAAAACGGTGCTCGATGAGTTGTGAAGCCTGATCGAGTGATGTCATCCTTGCCACAAGCTGCACGCCATCCACCGCCAGTACCACCCGGTCACCGGTCACCTGAATGACTTCCGCGGCAAAACGCTGATTAAGCCGCATTGCCAGCGTGCTTTCATCAGGTCTTTGTACCGTAGCAATTGGCGCAGGTCCAGAAACGTTCATGATGCACCATCTTGGGACTGAGTGAGTAAAAACCTCACCCAGTCCCGCTAAAGTTTATAAACGATTAGCGTTTAAGGTTTACCAACTCCTGTAACATTTCATCTGAGGTAGTGATTATTCGGGAAGCAGCCTGAAAACCTCTTTCCGCAAGGATCATATTGGTAAATTCCTGACCGAGGTCCACATTCGAACCTTCGAGATACCCCGAAGCAATTGTGCCTCTCCCGCCCGTTCCTGCTGGACCGATATTTGGGTCTCCAGAGTTGGGGCTGATCTCATACATATTTTGACCGACCACGGAAAGACCGCTCGGATTGGTGAACGAAGCAATTGCCAGCATGCCGATCAGCTGTGTCATGCCATTGGAATACACGCCATAGATTTCACCATTCGCTGGCGTTTGGTAGAAACCGGAAAAAGTCCCAGCTTCCAAACCGTCGCTGGCATTAATGGAAATATCAGAATCGGTTGCCAATTGGGTCAAATTGGAATAATCGATAGCAAATACAATCGGATCAGCACCGCCGGTATCTGGCACAGTGATGTTGCCAGAGCCGGAAACATACTGACCATCTTCGTCAAACACCAGTGTGCCGGTTGCTGTTGCGCCATCGCCGCTGGCTGCCCATGTCCACGTATTATCAACGGTACTCGATTTCGTGAACGTGATGGTGATACTGTGTAAAACGCCCTGCGAATCATACACCCCAATCGTGGCGGGGTAAGCGCCGCCCCCGGCAGTCTCTGCACTCAGGTTCCCGCCCAGGGAAACTGAGGTTGTGGCACTTGCTAAAGCGGTGTTTAGAGGGAAAGAGATATCCGAAAGGGCGCCGCTAGTGTTAACCGTTGCCGTTGCACCGGTGCCGGTTGCCAGCCAGCCCTGAATACGAAATCCAGTTGCACCATTCACCAGGTAACCGTCGGCATCCATTTCCAATGCGCCATCGCGCGAATAATATGTATTTGTTCCATCGGAATAGACAAAGAAGCCTTCTCCTTGTATCGCTAAATCGTTACTTTTGCCAGTGCTGGTCAGTGTTCCCTGGGTAAAATCTTTGGTAATTGTGCCCAGTTGAACACCTAAACCCACCTGAGCGGGATTGACGCCACCCAAATCCCCCGAGGGTGCTGCGCCTGACCACAATGTTTGGGCAAATTGGTTTTGAAAAGTAACACTACTGGTTTTATATGCGTATGTATTCACATTGGCGATATTATTGGCAACTACATCCAGGTATGTCTGGTGTAAGTTTAACGAACTGATTGCGGTATACATTGAACGTAACATTTTAGCCTCCTGAAGCTATATTCCAAGCCTCCTCCAAGAGGGCCGGCTTGTGAAATTGAATTTGTGTTTGATTCTTGTTTTTCATATCTTATTTTGCTTTATCTGCCAGAACGACGCTGTCGATCTGAGTAAACACACCCTCGCCTCGCTGATTGGCATCCATGGCAGTTACAACAATACGGTCTTTTACATTGACTATAAATGCCATTTCGTCCATCAAAACGAGCGATTCACGTCCCCCGCGTTTTTCAGCCTTATCTACTGCCATCGCCAGGCGAGCCAGACCATCATCAGACAGGCTAATATCACGCGTTTCGAGACGTTTTTGAGCGTGATTGGAAAATTTCAGCGTTTGGGTTCCAGGTTGAGAAATCTTCTGCGCCAGTGTGTCAGCAAATGATTGTCCTTCCACCCGGTTTTGATCATTTCTGGCCGTGGAATTTGAAACAATTGGTTCGCTGGAATTTATTCGAATGGGATCAGCCATATTGCTGTTATCGCTTTCTAGCTTGAAAATCCGAGAATAATTTCCATGTACTTTTTTATATCCTCGATGTTTGAACTAATGGACGTTAATTGTTGTAATGAATTGAGCTGCGCCATTTGTGCAACCATCTCTGAATTATTCATCGGTTCAAGCGGATCCTGATTCTTTAACTCTGCCAGCAAGAGCTGCATAAACGTGTCGGTGTCGAACGCTGACTTTTTTTCAGTTGCGCCTGCAACAGCTGTGTTCGATGATCCAGTTGACGTAATACTTGAAACAGACATGTTGTTCTCCTTTTCTTTAAATCCGATAATCTATCGCCGATTCTTTCCAATCAGATTTTTCTGAAGGAGTATCTCCATTATCGGCATTATTTTGTTTGTAATAAGTTTTCCATGTCGCTTTTTCTGCAAACTTATGGTTTGCTTCTTGGTAAGCGGCTTGTTGCTGCCCGCTGTTCACCGAAAGACTTGCCAGGTTTACGCCAGCATCTGATAATGATGTTCGCAGTTCAGATAAGCTGCGTTCCAACAGGATTCCGGTCGCTGGTGTATCGGTATTGAGTGTTACTGTCACGCCCTCTGATCCGCTGCTCAATCTTATCTCGATCTTTCCCAGATTTTCAGGATGTAATTGAATGCGCAGAGTTTGTCGCTCAGACCTACTGAGCAGATCGATTCCCTTAGTTACCTGACTGATGACCTCTGGTGATCGAGCTTCCGCCAAGCGGGCCGGCTCTTTTACCTGAACGTCCAATTCTTGATATTGGACAGCGCCAATATTGGCTGCCTCTTGCGGTGGTGATTCTCCCTGCAGGTTATTGATATTTACTTTCACCTTTCGAGATTCCGAAACCAGATGTTCTGCAGTGGCTTTTCCTTCCTGAGTCTTCACTTCGGGTGATAAATTCTCTCTCTCCGAAGTCGAAACCACCGCAGCATCAATATTTTTCCCTGTCGCTGACAAAGCTTTTGCAGAGTCCGCCTGGATATCAGATGTGATAGATTCTCCTGCAGCGTTCCCATCAGATTTTGGTTGAGCAGATGCTTCGGAGTTTTCTGCTTTCGAGGGAACAGTTTTATCCTTGCTGGTTTCAACTATCGCCTTATAGTTCCCTTCACTATCAACCATGAACCCATCCTGCGGTTTTGCTGTCAAAGTTAATCGGGAATGCTCAATATTTTGCGCGTTTTCAGCCGGAGTCTGAGCTTTTTGAGTTTCATGGGCATCCGAGGGTACACTATCCGCCGGTTGCGAAGATCGAGAATAATCAATCGCAATTCCCGTTTCCGCTTGTGTTAACAAGATACTATCCAAGTAAGGCGTTTGTTCTGCGCCAGGCTTTTCTGAGATGACCAGCGGTGAATCTGCTTCTATCGTTGAGCCAGGAACAATCTGATCAGCCGCAGCAGGCTGAGGCACCTTAGCTGAAGGATCAACAACAGCGGTTATAACAGTCTGAACCGTTTCAACCTGTCCCTCGGCGATAACATTTTGAGCTGGTGAGATCGCAGAAGCTTGCGGGTCAGAACTCTGAGCCTCACTCCCGCTGTTTTCGGGCTGTCTATCCTGTGCCGACATCGGGTTAACTACCCCTTCGGTGGCAAGCGCCAGAGCTTCGGGGCTTTCTTCAGGTTTCATCGCTTTTTCAAGAACGCGGTCGAACGAAGCATCGCCGGCATAATCGGTCTCACCTGGATTTGCCTTCGATGCTGGTGGCGGCATGGCGGATGCCTCCATCGCCACCTGAAAAGTCATTACATCACTCATTGTTACCTCCAATCATTATTTAATGACCTGTTTCAATAAATTGAACTTTTTAGCGACTAACTGAACCATCGCTTGGTAGTTCAAAACAGTTTCGGTCATATCGGTTAATTCCGCATCGATGTCTACATTATTTCCATCTGCGCGTTCGGTGCCTCCTTTCTTTGAACTAATCTGGATCGTAGCCGATTGATTACCGGCTGTATCGATATGCTTGATATGGTTAGTTATCAAATGCAATTTACCTTTACTTCCCATAACATTATTCAATGTCGTCTGAAAATCAACTGACTGTGCCTTATAATCAGGCGTATCGATATTCGCCAGGTTTTGGCTGATTACCTCTTGTTTTTTTGTCAGCCCGTTCAAAGCATTTTGGGCTGCTCGTAATGCTGAATCTGAAGTTATCGAATCGGTCATGGGTCACTTACCTTCCATTCTCCCGTTTATTTCAAATAATTGAGAACGCGTTTAACATAGGTCTGAGTTTGTGTATATGGCGGAATGCCTCCATACTTATCCACTGCACCAGGACCAGCATTGTAGGCTGCCAAGGCAAGCGATACATTGTTGTTGTATTTATCCAACAAACGATGCAAAAACTTTGTGCCGCCAAAGATATTTTGTTCAGGGTCGAAGGGATCATCAACACCCAGACTTGCAGCAGTAGCAGGCATTAGCTGCATTAATCCCTGAGCCCCGCTAGATGACACGGCATCGGGATTAAAATTAGATTCAGCTTTGATTACCGCCTTGATCAAACTGGCATCTACATCGTATTTTTCAGCTGCGGCGGTGATTATTTCCGAAAATTTCCCAGAAACAGAGCCGGAATTTTTAGTCGAACCTACATCCGCGGCAACATCGGCAGCCTCAGCCTGAGATGTTGAGTCGGAAGTATTGCTCAGTCTTTCATTTAACAAAGTAAATAAAAGCTGATACATAACCATTTGAAATTGGGAAGAGAAATAAGAGGCATCCATAATTTATCCTGATTTACGCAGCATTATTCATTTGCCGAAACGCCCGCGAGATGTAAATATCATCTTGCAGACGGTTTTCTTTCTGAGCTTGCTCTGCCATATAACGTTCGATTTCACGGTCTTTCAGTGTTTGCAATGCTTCATCATCTTGTTTGGCACTGATCACTTCCTTCCGTTTTTCCTGAACCTGATATTCGAGTTCGACCAAATAAGCTTCCTGTTGGATGATGCGCTCATTCACATTGTTCAAGCTGGACCGCAATCGTGAAATTAAAAACAAATCGATATCGCCCTGCTGCCCATCTTTTAATTGATTGATGATCCGCCCGCGGCTATCATGCAGAGCTTCTAAAACTGTTTGACCGCGTTTTTGCGTTTGCAAAAGACGTCCCAGTTCTATTTCCAATACTTCCACCCGATTGTGACGATAATCCAGAACAGGTTGAAGTGAAAATTTAGGCGGCATATATATCTATCTCCATTAAATTGCTTTCATCATGTTCAAACATTCTTCGAAGGGCGTAAACTCATGCTGACCTTGTTGTAGTAATGCCATAATCGCAGGCAAAGCTTCAATGGCGGCATCAATCTCGGGGTCAGAGCCCTTCACATAAGCACCAATATTGATTAAATCTCTGGCTTTTTCATAGGTCGCCAACAGTTTACGCACTTTTGCTGCGTTTGCACGATGTTCCGGAGTCGTCACTGCCGGCATCACGCGGCTAACACTATTCAATACATCAATCGCAGGGTAATGATTCCTCGCTGCCAAATCGCGGGTGAGCACGATATGTCCATCCAAGATACTGCGAGCGGCATCGCAAATAGGCTCGGTAAAATCATCACCTTCTACTAATACGGTATAAAACCCCGTGATTGATCCTTTTTCACTATTGCCCGCTCTCTCTAACAGCTTGGGCAGTAAGGCAAATACAGAAGGAGGATATCCTTTACTCGCAGGAGGTTCACCAATTGCCAAGCCAACTTCTCTCTGTGCCATGGCAAAACGGGTTACCGAATCCATCAACAAGGTAACATTCAATCCATTGGATCGAAAGTATTCAGCAATCGTCGTTGCCACCCAGGCTGCTTTCAGTCGGATGAGGGCTGGTTGATCTGAGGTGGAAACAACCACTACCGACCGTTTGAGACCCTGCTCACCCAAATCATGATCGATAAATTCCTGAACTTCTCTTCCACGTTCGCCGACCAAAGCTATTACACTGACATCTGCTTTGGAACTGCGAGCAATGCTGCCCATCAGCACACTCTTTCCCACTCCGCTACCAGCAAAAATACCTAACCTTTGTCCTTTTCCTGTGGTCAGCAAGCCGTCCAATACACGGATGCCGGTTACCATTGGTTCGGTAATTGCCTGGCGTTTCAAAGGGTGCGGCGCTGCATTGTACGTTGGTACTGTTTGAAGTTCCCCAAAAGATCCTTTGCCATCGATAGGTTTTCCTAATCCATCCAAAACCCGTCCCAAAAGCGCATCGCCTACTGGCGTGCGGAAAGCTGTCCTAAGCGGTATGATTGGGCAACCGGGTTGAATGCCCTGCATATCGCCAAGGGGCATGAGTAAAGTCCGCTGTTCGCGAAAACCCACAACTTCTGCAATCAGGGTGGGTGAATCGTTGGCTCGAATTTCACACACCTCTCCAATCTGGCAGTCCAAGCCTGTGGCTTCGATGGTCAATCCTACCACCTGAACGATTCTCCCCGATAAACGAATGGTATTCAAAAGGTTTAGCGCCAGATGGTAGCGGGTTAGATCAGGGAAAGTTGGATTGTTCATGGCGCGTTCCCTACCGGCAGCGATAAGGTATCCATCAAGGTATCTTTCGCCATCTGTAATTGCGTTTCAATCCGCGCATCCACACTTCCATATTGGCCTTCGATGAAGCACCCGCCTCGTTTGATAATTTCGGATGGGATAAGTTCAATTTTTTGCCCGCTGAAAGTGGCTTGCTGGTTTGCCCAGTGAGGGGTTAAAGCTGCAGCATCTTCTGGGTGCACATAAATTCGAAGATCTCCCAATGTCTTTGCCTGAGCCAAAGCTCTGGAAAAAGCATTGCCCAAGGTGTCTGGATCCAGGGGAAGCCCCTCGCCAAACAATGATTGAGCAATCTCGATCACTAAACGAAGCATCATCATCTCTCCTTTTGAGAGAGTGCTATCCCGCCAGGTTTCCACTTCTTCAACAATAGCTCGGGCTGTTTTTAATAAATCTGAAATTTCCGCATTGGCAGCGTTCAAGCCATCCTGATATGCCTGATGAGTTAATTGCGCAGCTTGGTTTTCAGCCTGCTGAATAATCTCATTGGCTTTGGCTTCTGCCCGGGCAATAATTTCGGCTGCCTGAGCATTTGTCTGCGCAAGGATAGAATCTGATTTCTGCGACATCAGATTAAAATATTGACCTTCGGACTCGTTTTCTTTGCTCTTATCCAAATGAAAACCGCGGTTACGATTCACCACGAATGCATCTTCAATTTCTGATGGTTTCCAACAAGATAAATTTTCTTGCACCTCTTGAACATAGCCAGACCTTTCGGTTGGTGAATGATCAACCGCAGCAGATACACTTGGAAAATGAAACTGTGTCCATCCACTTGCCGAGCGATATTCCTCTTCCTGGGATTCTTGGGCATCGACCAAAGGCGGTGCTTCTTCCACAAATGTCAATGGAGATTTGGAAGATATACTGTTGGGTTTCCAGGATTTAACAATCATTAAAATTGCTCTCCAGCAAAAAATCAGGCAATAATTGCGTATTCAGCGCCGCCGCCGCCAATAACAATTTCTTCCGACTCTTCCAACGATCGCACAATATCCACAATCCGGCGTTGGGCACCATATACATTCTTTGCTAATTGCGGACCCAGTAAATCTACTTCCTCGGCTAATGATTCTCGAGCGCGCTCAGAAAGGTTGCGCAATACCAGATCACGTACTTTCTCAGGGGCACCTTTCAAAGCTAACGCCAGGTCTTGTTTATTTACATCTCTAAGCACGCGCTGCATGCTGCGGTCGTCCAATTTGACCAGGTCATCGAAGGTGAACATATTGGAACGGATTTCTTCCACCAAAGCGGGGCTTACCGGTTCCAGGGTATCAAAAATTGTCTTCTGAACGCCGCGGTCTACCTGATTGAGCATTTTCACCAAAAATGATACGCCGCCTGTTTCGCGGAACCCTGCCACGCTGATTACTCCCGACAATTTATGCTTCAAGCCTCGCTCAATCACATCCACGACGTGCGGAGAAACACGATCCATCTTTGCCAATCGCAGCGTGACCTCTACCTGCAATTCGGGAGACATATTCGTCAAAATGTCGGCAGCTAATTTTGCTTCTAGATATGAAAGAACCAAAGCAATTGTTTGAGGGTGCTCTTCTTGTAATAACGCGGCGATCTGCGCTGCATCAGCGTTCTTGACAATTTCGAAGGAAGATAGCTGCTGGCTGGCAGAAATCCGTTCGAGAATTTCGGCACCGCGTCTTGGTCCTACTGCTCGAGCTAATAATTGACGTGAATAATCCACACCACCCGTTGTTAAATTCGAAGAAGCCATCGATAATTCTGCTGCTTCCTGCATTACTTGACTTCTTACTTCGTGCGTTACGGTGCCCACTTCACTCACTGCCAGCAATACCCGTTCAAGATCACTCTCTCCCAAATATGCCAGCACTTTGGAAGATCGTTCAACACCTAAACATAAAAGCAGTGTGGCTGCCTTATATAATCCTTTGTTTTCCATCACCGAGTTAGCCATTGCGCTTTTCGTCCTCGTTCAGCCATAATTGAATCGCTTCTGCCAGGCTTGATGGATCATCATCGGCAATGCCTTCGATAACTTTTTGCAATTGTGCGTATTCGGGCGTGACAGAAGGAACCTCAATTTTTGGCATGTTTTTGATCGTAGGTTTCGGTTTAGTCACTGCTTCGCCCTCAAACGGCGTACCAGCTTTCGTATCGACAGAAGATTCTAATTGCCCAGGAACACCTGCTCCGGCAGCCTGCAGGTGATGAGGCGTGCCTGCGGGCAGCCCTAATTCAGAAACAGGTTTCATCACCGGTGTCCAGGCTTCTGTTGAAGCAAGGCGTAAATTGCCTAATAACCGGCTCACATAAAACAATAATGCTAGGACTGCCAGACCAGCTGCCACATACCCGCCAATTTTGAAATATAGATCTTGTTTTTGGCTGCTTTCAAGTTCTTCTGCTTGTGTTTCTACATAGGTGCGGTCGAAAGCCAAAGATTCTACTGCAAAGGTATCTCCCCGCTTTTCATCGATACCTGCAGCGGCTGCAATCACCGATTTAAGGGTTGCCAGTTGTTCCTCATCAGTAATGCCATCGACAAGCACCGATAACGATACGCGGGTTATCGCTCCGGGTGTAAATACTTCTTCGGATTTAATTTGAGTAACTTCATAGTTATTCGTCGTCTCATTACGGGCATAGCTGACCCCTGTATTCTCACTGCCAGTACCAGTTGCGGCAGGCGGGAGATTGGAAGCCGCACCCGGAATTCCCTCCACAGTTCCAGAGGTTGTCGTATAGACTTCCATAATGCTTTGTGAACTTAACACCGCAGATTTATTCGGATCGACCGACTGGGTAACAGTTTGTCTTTCGGTGAAATCCAGGGTAACATTTGCTTGTACAATGGATTTATTGGGACCCAAAGCTGAATCCAGCAGTGTTTGCACTTTATTCTTGATTTCATTGGCTGCCGCAGCTTCAGCAGCTCTCCGGCTGTCGGTTTGCGCTAACGCCGAACCAGTCCCTCCCGATTCGCCCGACGAATACATGTTACCTTTGACGTCTACGACTACCACATTCTCAGGGCTCAAACCTTCAACGCTGCTGGCTAATAAATGAGTGATTGCACTTACCTGACTGCTGTCTAAATGCGCGCCAGCTTTTTCTTTTATTGTTACCGAGGCTGTTGTGGGAGATTGCTGACTGGCTAATAAAGAATCTTCAGGGATTACGATATGCACCCGTACTGCATCGACAGCGGCAAGGCTACCAATAGTGCGCTCCAATTCACCTTCCAAAGCTTGTTGATAATTAATCCGTTGTGTGAACTCGGTCATTCCCAGTGTGTTGCCGCTGAAAATTTCAAAACCTACAGTGCTCGATTCAGGTAACCCTTCTTTTGCCATAGATATCCTGACATCGTAAACCTGATCGCTCGGCACGAGAATAGTCCCGCTGCCCTGCAGTTTGTAATCAATGCCACTTTCCTGCAATTTGGATACGATCTGCCCGGCATCGGCTTCACTCAATCCACTATAAGCCACCTCATAACTAGGGGTTTGCGCCCAGATGATAAACAACGGAATCAACACCACCCCCAGCGCTACCAAAACAACAAATACAAATCTTGACGATTTGCTTTGTTGTTTCCAGAATCCCGAGAATTGTTGACTGACTTGAGCTAACATAGGCAGTAATTATTTACTTTTCTATAAATTTCATTAGACCGTTTTATACCGACATATTTCGTATTTCTCGATATGCATCGACCAATTTATCGCGGATAGCCACTGCGATACGGAAGTTGATATCCGTTTGTTCAGCAGCAATAAGAACCGTATGAATATCCACATCTTCGCCTGCCGCCAATTTCTGGATTAAATCATCGCTGTTTTGCTGAGTTTCACTTAAACCGTTTAGAGCATCCTGGAATGTTTGAGTAAGCTCTTGTGTAGCGTCGCCTGTTTTCTTTTCCGATGTTTTGCGGTTTATTTCTTGGATTAGCGTCGATTGAATAGGATCAATATTCATAATTGCACTCTCGAATTAACGCGGAAATGTCTGTTTATAAAACTTACCTGCCAATTTCCAAGGCTTTAAGAGCCATCCTCTTTGCAGCCTCTATTGAAGACAGGTTGGCTTCATAGGAGCGGGTAGCTGAAAGCATATTAGTCATCTCCACAACCAGATTAACGTTGGGATATTCAACATAGCCTTCTTCGTTGGCATCGGGGTGTGTAGGGTCGTAAACTAAAGAACCTTCCGATTCGTCGGTTTCGATAGATGCCACCTTAACCCCTGCCATATTGGTACTGGCGTTGTTTGATTCACCCCGCAACGATTTAAGCAGCTGAGGTAAAAACTTATTTGAACCCTGTTCGGCAAAAACAACATCTTTCCGTTTGTAAGGCTCCCCCGTCTCCGTTCGGGTGGTTTCCGCATTGGCGATATTATTGGCGATAATATCCAAACGGAGCCGCTGGGCAGTTAATGCCGATGCTCCAATTCTGAGACTATTCCAAAAGCTCATAATTGTTTCCTCTTTCTCCGGTTTTCTGTCCCCCATGTTAGCATATTCATTTTTTATTTACAGTAAACATGATATGAAGGAGGTATTAATTCCGCGTGAACGCGGATTAAAACATAAAAGATTCCCCCATTATCTTTTACCGAATATTTCTGATAACTGCGATTTTAAGCAGACCGCCCTAATGAAGCTGCTGTTGAGTAAGACTGGGTCGCTGGTGCAGGAATTGGCATGTACCTTCGTTCCACGGTTTCCCATGCTTCTCTCAACTCGCGTAATGTTTGTAAAGCAGAGTTATAATCTCCTTGGCGGATGCAATCGAGGCACCATTGATAAAGCCGAAATAGACCAACCGCAACATTAGCGTAATCGAAATTGAGTGCATCTTTTAAGACACTGACTGCCTTGGTTGCGCGTACAAAATCGCCTTTTTCACATGCTGTAATCGCTATATCGTAAGCCATCACGACCAGGTGGATTGGACTGGCACCCAGAACGTCCTGTTTGCGATATTCATCAGTTCCGTAATCCTGTCTAATCATGTTTTGGCTCCTTTTTTCTCCAATAATATAATCACAATATCAATATCGGCGCGTCGTCTCAAGACTAAAGTCAGCCAGCATAAAAAATGCCTAAATCTTTATTACGCAAATAGCTGTAAAAGATCACCAGGATTCAGATTCGAAAGCTTTTCAGGTGGAATTGTCCGCACTACCTCACGTGAATTGCGGTCCAAAATATAAACGGTGACATCATTGGTTGTTTCATCTACTTGAAATTCCAAGGTGAAATCAGCCAGTGGGTTGACTACCGCAGGTTCTGAATTGGGTTCCTTGGCACTTTTCGCCTCACTTGACCGTGCAGGTTCAACGCCTTCCACATTGAAAGACCTGCCGCTTGAGGCTTGCACATAAGAAGCCATTCCGGCTTGTGAAGCAGCCAGAGATAGATCAACACTGCTTGCTGGTGATGTTATATTGTCAGACATAGGTTCCCTCCAATCTCGGCTCGAACATCCTTGTTCGAGAGCTAAACGGGTAAACCAGAATAAATATTACGCAAATAAATTATAACTGCTCGTCCCAGATATGCTTGCGAACATTTGCTGCATATATTGCAAGCTGATCAATTGGGATTGTATTTGAGCATACTGATTATAAAGGTATAGTTCGCGATCTGATAAGTATTCATTCATATCGTCGATGTCCGAATCAACCTCTGAGATTTCATTATTCAAGTTGATCGTGACATTATCGAGATAATCGCTATCACTACGCACACCAGTGAAAACAGCCAGTTTTGCATCGATCTGCCCCATCACCTTGTCCATGAGAGCAGTAACATCATCCAGATTAGAGCTCAAGGCAGATTCAAATAAATCGCTGTCACTGATGTTTAACTTCAAACTATCGTCGATGGTGATCCCAATTTCACGTAACCGTGAATAAGTGCCATCATTCGAATATTCATTCATGATAATGGAAAATAACTCGCTGCGTAAATCATTAAAAACATTATCATCGGCTAAAGCGCCGCGAGTGTAAGTCTTTTTTCCCGTATCTTCATCTTCCGATGTAGCGGTAACGCCGGTCTTAGCTTCCAGGTAGGTTTGAAGATCGTTGAAATAGTTAATAAAATCTTCAACAGCAGTCCGCGCGCTGGTTGTAGTTTCGGTCACTGTGATGGTGGCATCCCTGCCTTCCGCATCTGCTGCCAGATTGATGGTGATGCCGCTAATGACATCTGATAAGCCGGTATTCTGGCTGCGTTCGATAGCGATATTATTGACATAAAACGTGGCATTTCTGGCAGCTTGCAGCTCGTTTTTAATTGCATTTTCTTCTGTCAGAATGCCAAGATCTTTCAACACCCGGCCGGCGCCAACATCATAGATTTCGACATCATGCCCCAAACCGGTATCTTTTGAAGCCAGGATCAACTGACCGCCAATCACGGTGGCTCTTATACCGTTACCATCTGCTAACTTAGCATCATTGATTTTTGCAGCGATTGTTTCCAGACTGTCAGATTCCTTTATTTCGATGGTTGCACCCTGAGCAACATAAGCCACTTCTGAAGCAGGGTTAGGTTCCCCGCCGCGGCTTTTTTCTATATATAACTCAGAATCAGCCCCAAAGGTGATTGTTAATCCCCTTCCACTGTCATAGACGCCACCGCCGGTGGGAATTGTCTGCCAATCGGATGTATATTCATCGCCATCAGAAGCGTCCTTAATGCTGACCGCTTTGCCTTCTTCATCCACCAGACGGAATTCCCACACGCCCTCAGAGATTTCTCGTGTTTCGACAAAATAGCTGCTGCTGCCAAGCTGCGACTGCCCCGAGGCTACTTCAGCAGTGCCAAAACCGGCAACGGTATCATCTGCAGAAGATACAAGCGTTGCAGATTTCGCAGCCGCCCCGCCAACCAGTATATTGCCAGAATATCCTAAAGCCTGATTGGTATAAGTTTGCACATCTGAACTGATGCGGTGCTGCAGCGCCAATGAAATATTGGTGATATTGTAAGTACCTGCGACAGCATTTTTTGAGGCGGAAGCTGTTAGCACTGTTTTGCCGTCATCCACTCCCGATACTTCGGCAGTACGTCCGGCAATCAGTTTTGCGGCATAGCTTGTACTGGTCAGGTTAAATGCAGCTGTCTGTAAGTCTTTCAGCTTTGTCTTTACATCGCTGTATATTGCGCTGCGTACTTTTAGCGTATCCAGTTGACTGGTTAACCGCTCCAACGGTTGTTTTTCAACCGTCATAATATTTTCGATCAACGATGTGAAATATGAGCTCAAGCTGCCGGTATAAGAAGTAGAAGAAATGCTTGTCATTTTCGTTTCGCCTCAAAATCCTGTGTTTTTCAAATCACTTTTTACGGGCTTGTGGGGGGGCGGTGGATCCGCCCCCCCACCTTGTGGGTTAAGTTAGCGAGAGTGTGAAACGCCCGTATTATTTGAAGAGGGATAACAGATATTGCGGTGCCGTATTGGCTTGAGCAAGCATTGCGGTAGCGGTCTGTTGTAAGATCAAGTACTTGCTTGCTTCCACCTGCTCTTCTGCCATGTTGGCATTCATGATACGGTTATACGCAGATTCAGTGTTGGTGTATTGCACCGTGAGAGCTTCTTCCTTGAAGGTGAGCCGTGCGCTGAATGCACCGATTTGGCTGATACCTGCCTTGACTACATTCAAGGCGTTCTCAATTGCCGTAGCTGCATTAGAAGCCAAAGCCGTTGTCGAGCAGTCTAAAGCTGTGTTGGAAAGACCTAAACCAGTTGCATCCAAAGCTGATGTGTTGGCAGAAAAGCCTTGTCCGGCACTGATGCCAGAAGTAGATTCGGCTGTAAAGGCGAAATCCGATGTGCCGCCTTGGGCTTCTGGACCGGTGAGGAAGTTCAAACCAGAGGTGCTTCCCGAACCGCCCGCGCCGCTCAGCAAGTAGGTGCTGTTCCATTGAGTCTGATCAACAATGTCGTCGATCTCATCGCGGTATGCCTGCAGCTGTGATTCGATGGCTGCACGTTCGCTTCCACCAATGGTATCGCCTTTTGCTTCAAGGGCTTTATTGCGCATTTTTACCAGGATATCCTGGATTTTCTTCAAGCCACCTTCCATGGTTGACATCAAGTTCTTCGCGTCACCAATGCCGTTGAGGGCGGTTTTAAGACCCTGGGTGCGGACATTAAAGGTAGTAGCAATGCTCATACCAGCTGGATCGTCGGAAGCTTCATTAATCGCTTTACCGCTTGCCAGTCGAGTCTGATGAATTGCCAGTTGATTGTTGATATTGGTTAAAGAATTCAGGGCTTGCAGTGCCCCAATGTTTCCCGCTATGCGGGTGATATCGATTGTAGCCATTTCAAACCTCCGTGTTTGTGTTAGGCTTGGGGGATCCTTCCCCCAATTTAGAATTTGGAATTTGGGTTCAATTTTTTATATTATGGCGTTAGAATGAACCCGTTATTCTGACGCCAATAAAAACTTGTGGAATTTATTATGGATTATTTATTTTTTAACGTTCACCTCCGGCTAACTTACCAGTGATTATCTCTTTTCTATTTGAGTTATCGACAAATTCCGCAAAACTTGATGAACTCCCGCATTAATATCGCGTAAATTTTTTTGAGGAATCTCATCGGAATAAACAAAAACTCCCGCTTATCACTTAAACGGGAGTTTAATATTGGAAAATTAGATCGATCACAGGTCTTTTGCCAGGCGAAATCCCAATGCCGGCGAGGAAAAGTTATGTAAAGCGCTTTCCCGGCAGGTTGATCTGGCTAATTTATGACTGTAATACCAAGAACCGCCCCGGATAACAAATTTCCCGCCGCCTTTATCATCTTCCCTGCCATCTTTGGGGTCGTATGGATAAGATTTCAATAAACTGCATGTCCATTCCCAAACATTACCCGCCATATCCACCACGCCAAATGGACTATCACCGCTAGGAGAATACTCACCCACCGCAGTGGTGCCGCGCTTTCCGCTTTCAACTGTATTGCACCGCCATGGGTCAAAATCTTCCCCCCAAGGGTAAAGGCGGGTATCCCCTCCCCGGGCAGCACATTCCCATTCCGCCTCGGTGGGCAATCGATAATTAGCGTTCAATTGGGTATTCAACCAATCAATATAGGCATGGGCATCAATTTTCGAAACCCCTGTAACCGGATGGTTCGCCTGTCCATCAGGATAATGAAAGCCAATCCATTCCCGGGGCACGCGATAACCCGTTAACCAAATGAAAGAGTAATATTCCGCATTGGTAACAGGAGTTCTAGCAAGCTGAAATGCCTTTAAATGAAATTTGTGCTGAGGCTGCTCGATCATGAACATATCTCGTTCATACCATTCTGTTGCCCACAACTCGGTTCGAACCAAATGATTAATTTGACTATCGCTGATTCCGATAATATAATCGCCTTCAGGAATCAAAATCATATCTGGGTGCTTTGCTTTTTCGACTTTAATATTGCTTTTTGAGATCATATCATTTCAGCTTTTTGAATTAATTGGGTGTTACCTATTGCTTTTTGATAAATCTTCTCATATAGAGTAATCACTCGATTGATGTTTTCATCGATGTTTTGACTAATTCCAAATAAATATGGTTCTCCAGCAGCTTCATTTTTATAATCGGATATATGGTCTACCATATCTATTAATATTCGTTCCCACGCTTCTGGGTTATTTTTAACCAGCCACCCAAAATGCTTCATTTCCTGGTAGGCATTTCCATCGCTGGCTACCCAGGGAATTTTCATCACCATATATTCTAACACTTTTATCCAGCTTCGTCTTTCATCATACTCACCAGATAATGGGGCTAGACCTATATCGAAATTAGCTAATATACTAGGCCATTCTTTATAATTAACCCAAGGATGAAGAATCTTCTGCCGGTTAGGTATTTGCAATAAGTCGAAAATTCTGCGGTCATTTCCACATATCATCACCGTAACCTGCGGACGTGCAGTACATACTTTTTTTAATGCTGCAACAACACCACTGTTTGTAAAACTTTGCAAATGAGAAACACTCCCCCCCCAGCCAATAATGACACCGGTATGTTTCTCTTTAATGGCATTTTCGTATAACTTCAGATCAATATAATTGGGCAAATAATGGATTTCTGTATAGGATTGCCAATCATCTGCCAGCCGTTTCGAGGGTACTGTGGCAGCATGTGCCAATTTTAATCCCCATTTAAATTGTGTAAGCGGAGGAGGATCGATTTTTTGAATTGGCAGATTTGGCAACCTGATAATACCTTGATTCCAAAAAGAGTAATTGGGATGGTTTACTGGCAATAATTGATAAGCATCATCAAAATCTACAATAATGGCTTTATCTCTGGCTTTCCAATGCTGCATTGCCGAAAGCACCAATTCGAACAAATTCCGCTGAACGACAATAATATCAGCCGCCTGACAAATCTCAACTGCCAAGGGAGTATTCAGCCTAAAATCATCGATGCTTAATAATTTGGCATGATGCCGGGAAGTTCGATTGATTGCCCGCGCCGGTACAGCGCACCGCCATTCGCTGCAATTCCATTCACTTTCATGATCAGCATAAACATATACGATATTCATTGTATTAATCAGAAAAGGTTAGATGATCAGCGAGTTGATAAGACACTCCGAATTAAATCCAACCACTGGGGAATTATTTCACTCATTTTTCGAACTTTAGATTTAACTAATCCGGCATTACTGAGGGATGCTCTTAGTTCATTATCCAAAATTAATTGTCGTAAATAGGTATGCCATTCATCCGGGGTATTGGCAATTAAACCACCCGAAGACCAATTTAGATGCGCGGTTATTGGCGACCCAATCCATGGAATACCTAATGCACCAGCATCCACAAGCAGGTGATCGGATCGAGAACGATTGAAGGGCGTATTACGATATGGAACTAACAATATATCGATTTGCCTGAGTAAATATGGATAGTCTTCATAATCAATAGAGGGGAGGAAAATGCGTCTTGCTTCAGGCAGTGTATCGAATAAGCGGTAGACTTCCGGATCGCCTCCGATGACAATGCATACATGCGGAAACTCACGCATGACCCTCACGACCATCCTGCGGATGGAGAATACATCTTCCACCTGACCAGGCGTTCCCACCCAGCCCAGATTTAACATAGAATGGGTCATAACCGGCTTCTTCCAAAGATAATCGCCATCTGGCCATCCATCCGGAATTACCTGAGTAGGATACCCGGCTGAGCCGAGATTATTCGCCAGCGTTTCACCTGGTACAACAATGATATCTGCCAATAAAAGCGCGGCAGCGTAGGCTTTTGATTGAAGGGGTGTTCCTAAGCCAACCATCTCATAATCAGGGTGATTCACCGGCATTTGCTCCAAATCGCTTTCGATCGATAATATGACCGGCACTTTTGCGCCATGAGCTTCTGCCAGTCTTTCCATCATCCAATTTTCACTATGGGGGTTTTGAGCAATCACGACATCGAACTGATCGATGGAATCGGACTGATTATCTTCAGTAGAGGAAATTTTACATCCGATTTTTTTCAAACCTTGCTCAAGCAATATCAACCTTCGGGAATTCTTATCCCGCTTCGAGCTGATGATCCTGATACGTAAATCTTGAGCAGCGATTTGTCTTTTTAAAGTAACACTTGGCTGCGTATGTTTACTAGATAACTTGACACCCCTTTGCAGATTGATATTTCTTTGTAGATTCTGTAAACCTTCTATCAAGTCAAGGCGCTGGTCGGCGCGCGCCTGGCGGATATTTAATTCCAATAACGCCGGTAATAAATCGTCTATTTCATCCAGACGCTGAGCGACAATTTGGGCAGGAGAATCGTTGTGAATAATCTCATCCAACAACCGCGCCGCGCGCATTACCTCCTCTTCGGTGATAGGTGTATCATGATTGGTGATCTTCTTCAATTCATCCGCAATTTCCTGAGGACTTGCTGATATAGCCGTTTGGGTTATTCGAGAAAAATCCCCGGTATTTTCTTTAGGGCGCGACTGCTGATTTTTTATCATCTTTACTGCTTGGATTTTCCGAAGTACTTTTTCTTCATTTGGGGCACGATCCATTGCCTGCTGATACAATAAAAGCGCTGCATCGGCATCGCCATGATCTAGATAACAATCACCTAAAAACAGGTGCGCATCGACATCATCAGGATATTCCCGCAAAATATGCAAGAATACCTGAATTGCAGCTTCTACTTGATTGGCATCCAATAGCGCCCGTCCCTGTTCCTTCATGGCATTCAGGTCGGTTGGCTGGAGTGTATCAACAGATATCGGCATCATTCTTGCCCTCAATTTAATCTCCCCTAACTTTAACGGTTAAGTTTAATTTCGTCTGTAAAGCATTGATGAAACTCACGTAAAGAGATGCTAAATGCTCATAATACGTCGCATCAATTTTATTATATTTTTCATCCCTTGGTTGATTACCGCTGATGAAGCAATGTGTCGATATATTCTGCCAAGTCGGATAATCCCTCAGCTAATTCATGGTTGCCATCTGCCCGGGCAGTTTCAGCGTTTTCCAACACCAACTGTAGTAAATCTGAATCCAGACGGTCTTCATATCTTATAAGCGACTGCGCTAAATCGTCTGAATCTAGTAATAATTGCAAAGTCTCAACAGCTCTCCCGTTAGATTTGGCGGTTACCCTTTCTTCTGAATCCGACAAATCAAGCTCACGCCCGGTCATCGTTTTGTAGAATCGCCTGCGTGCTGCCTGCACTTGCTTGGATGAGCATTCCGGGTAAGCAGAATATATCCGCTTATATAAAACCGCAATTTCCTCCGTGGCTAGAATATTGCGGCTTTTTTCCTTTTGCCTGACAAAATATTCCGCTGTGACAACCGGGATATGCCTGAAGGGTCCGACTTTTGAAAGGCGGATCAACCATTCCCAATCTTCTAAGGCAGTCATTTGTTCATCGAATAATCCTGTTAAATCCAGCGCTTCTCGTCTAAATGCCAGACATAAGTTGGGGATGTAATTTCTCACCATCAATAATTGGGGAGAGAAATCAATCGAATAATATACATCCTTGAAGATAACCTTCGATTTCTCGCCGTTTTGTTCAACCGCAATTTGCAAGGCATCGGTATAAGCTGCCACAATACCCGGATTGGTTTCCAACTCGGCAACTAGCATATAGAGATGTTCTGGGCGGTATTGATCGTCATCATCTAAAAATGCAATGTACTTTCCTTTTGCCATTGCCATACCTGCATTGCGTGAGGCTCCGGCGCCGCGATTTTCTGGCTGATTTATATAAATTACAGGCAATTTCTTCTCGAATCGTTGAATGACCGGTTCAATATCCTTCCCGCCATCATTAATCACAATCACCTCCACTGGTGAATATGTCTGGTTGACAATGCTTTGCAAGGCAGCTGCCAACTCTTTAGGGCGGTTATAAGTAGGGACGATTACCGA
>JAAZNS010000145.1 GCA_012798185.1 Chloroflexota bacterium
AATTCAACCACCATTCGTTCGGTGCCGGCTGATACCAATGAAGAAGCGGTTTTAACCAGCACAGTGCCAGGTTTGGGGGTTGGGATGGGCACTTCAGCGACATACGTCTCGCCGTTGCTAATATTTTGTAATACTTGTTTCATACCTTTCCCTCATTTTGTTCGATCAATTCTAAAATGGCTATTATATTGAGCATTGCTTTTGGAATAAATGAACTGGCTAGGACAAATTCTTGATCTTTCCCTGTTGCCGGATCAAGCTCGGAGCAATGAGCATTCTCTCCCGTTGGCCCTAAACCATCCAGAGTAGGAAAATGTTTCCACAACATGTTGCCATCACTTAAACCCCCGCGCGCTTCGTGAACAACATCTATTGCCAATTTCCTGCCTGCTTTTTGCCAAATGTTGAATAAATAATCCGTGTCTTGATTACGCGGCCAGGGATAGGTTTGCTTTCCCTTAATGATTTTTACTTTACAAGAAAATCCATCCCGGCTATGAACTTTGGTTTTACTACTCAAAGCCATAATATCATTCACGGCTTTCTCAAAAACCTCAGGCGAGAAGGCGCGCATTTCTACTTCGGCTTCAGCATAATGTGGAACACGATTAACGACAACACCACCATTTACTTTTCCCACATTGAATGTTAATTTTTCATCGTAATCGGTCAGGTCGGCAATTTCTAAAATCGTGTGAGCAATTTGAACAATGGCATTGGCTCCTTTGGCATGGTAATTTCCAGCATGCGCCGATTTCCCTTCCACTACCACATGGAAAGTCACCCTGCCTTTGCGCGAAGTAACAATTTGCATACTCGTCTTGTCTGCTGCGCCTCCTTCAAAAACCAGGCATCCCAAGGTGTTTTTAGGCATCCGCTCAAGGCAAAAACGGGAAAAATCGTCAGAAAGCGCTTCTTCAGAAGCGTTCAAACAAATGAGCCAGTTTATTTGATTGAATTGCTGCCGAGTTAAATTTTGCATGGCTTGCATGATCATAAAAATAAGCGCTGTGCCGCCTTTGATATCGACTGACCCTGGGCCATATATTCGATCGCCATCCACCCTCCAAAGAAAATTATGCTTAATTTCCTCATCTTCAGGAAAAACCGTATCCAGATGAGAAATCATAGCAATCGTAGGTTGATTTTTATGGTACGTTGCAGGATGAGTAAGAAACAAATGCTTCCCGTATCCTACATGCAGCGATTGGATAAACTCTGCCGAAAAGCCTAATTTTGAAAATTCCTGGGCGATATATTGACCTAATTTGTTCACACCTTCAGGATTGGCAGTAAAACTGTTGATTTCTACCATTTTCCGGTGAAAATCAAGATACTCATTTATATGAATGTTGAAAAAGTGCTCGATCTTATTGACCAAATCCATGATGATTGATTTTTCCTTTAGAACTTATTATAAATCCGAACCCCAAAAAACCTGGATGATATAATTACACTTACGATAATAATAGAATACCTC
The DNA here is from genome assembly GCA_012798185.1 of Chloroflexota bacterium. Lineage (GTDB taxonomy): Bacteria > Chloroflexota > Anaerolineae > Anaerolineales > UBA4823 > JAAZNS01. The sequence goes on from JAAZNS010000145.1 coordinate 1,481, forward strand.
GTTGAGTTCATCGATTATCCCATCTTTTTTTCGTTCCATTTCAATAATCATCAGGAGATATAACCATGTTAGATCTGCGCGCCGAGAAATTCGCTCAAATATTAGTTGACCATTCAACAAAAATTAAGCCTGGCGACCGCGTTGCGGTTACAGCTGCTTTTGCTGCTGAACCCATTCTGGAATCCTTGTACAAATTAATTTTAGACCGCGGTGGGCACCCCCATTTATTGATTGATCTGCCCACCCAGGAGGAAATATTCTTCGCCCATGCTGGTGATCTTCAGCTAGATTTTATTCCTGCATTCCATAAAATGGCATTCGAAGAATTCGATGTGTTAATCAAAGTGCGCACCGAAACGAATACCCGAGCGATGACGCATGTAGATAGCACCCGTCAATCACAGCGCCAACGCGCCCTTGCGCCACTGCTTGAAGCTCAAATGCGCCGCGGCGCTCAAAAAAGTTTGCGCTGGATGAGCACACAATATCCCACCAACGCTTATGCTATAGAAGCCGATATGGGATTTGAAGAATATCAAGATTTTTTCTTCCGCGCTTGTCACGCTGACGAAAATACCCTCGATCCAGTAGCTTACTGGCAGGATATAGAACACCAGCAAGCAGCAATCGTCCAACGCATCGAAGGACATGATAAGGTTATTCTTCGCGGACCTAATGTAGACCTGACTCTTTCTATCAAAGGACGTACTTTTCGCAATGCCAGCGGACAGCAAAACCTGCCAGATGGCGAAATATATACTGGCCCAGTTGAAGATTCTGCAAATGGCTGGGTGCGCTATACTTACCCGGCGATGTATCAGGGCAGGCTGGTGGAAAATATTGAATTAACCTTCGAACAAGGAAAGGTCATCAAAGCGACAGCAACGAAAAATCAAGATTTCTTATTGCGTATGTTGGATTCGGATCCCGGGGCTAGATATTTAGGCGAATTTGCTATCGGCACCAATTTCGAAATCGATCGTTTCACGCGTAATATCCTATTCGATGAAAAAATTGGCGGGTCGTTTCATACTGCGGTAGGCGCAGGGTATCCTGAAACTGGCAGCAAGAATAAAAGCATCATTCATTGGGATATGATTTGTGATATGAGGCAAGACGCGGAAATGCTGATTGACGGAGATGTGGTGTATCGGAATGGACAATTTTTAATTTAATTATCTCATCAAGAAATGATGTAATCCATGATATTTTTTGTATAAATAATATGGGATAACATTCAGCTTGATTCTAAAAAAAAGAAATAGCCAGTGATAAAGGTTTCGAATAAATATTATCCCGGTTTGATTTCCGATTTTTATTCTGTAAGATAATTTTTCCAAAAAACCACAATGACGAGTTCGAAGTTCCAAATATTTATACATTATTTATACAATTTCTTGACATTATAGATATAATTAGTATAATTATATCTATATAATATTCAGAAATAAATATAACGGAGAACTTTAATGGCTTTTTATTTAGCGTCTAGAGAGATTTGGAGAAACAAAGGACGTTTTTTTCTGTTCAGTTTAGTGATCGCTTTAATCACCATCCTGGTACTGTTCATTGCTGCCCTGGCACAGGGATTGGCGCAAGCCAATAAAGAATATATCGAAAAGCTCAATGCTGAGTTAATTGTCTTTCAGGAAAAAGTAGAGTTATCGACGACCACCAGCCGGGTAGGTTTGGATAAACTAAACAACTTACGTCGCATCCCAGGTGTGGCGGATGTTGGCGCAATCGGTTTCAGTTCTGCTTCACTGGAATTTTCCAACCAGCAGAACTCGCTAGATGTCGCCTTGATTGGCGTACAGCCAGGGAAACCGGGGATGCCTCCCGTATTTAGCGGTAATTCCATTCGATCAAACAGAGGCTATCAAGCCGTCATCGACGGTGCCATTGCTTCTCGCAATGGGGTTAGAGTTGGCGATAAAATCACCATCAAAACAATCGTAGGGTCAGAAGATAAATTCTACCAACTCGATGTTGTTGGCATCACCGATGGACGCCAATATTTCTATCAACCATCCATCTTTGTACCATTCGAAACCTGGGATAAAATCCGCCCACAAGCAGCCGAAGGACAAGGGCAATCCAACTTAGTTGCCAATGTATTAGCAGTCAAATTGACCAATCCGCAAGATTTGAAAATCATGGCAGCGACAATCGAAAGTCAGGTTAGCGGTGTGGAAGTGGTTGACCGTAAAACTGCTTACGAATCTTCACCAGGTTATTCAGCCCAACAAAGCACCTTGAATACACAGCAGGGTTTCACCCTGCTGATCGGCATTCTGGTAATCGGCGGATTTTTCCAAATTCAAACACTACAAAAAGTGCCTCAAATCGGGGTACTGAAAGCTATCGGAACAGGCAATTTAATCGTTGCATATACGGTAATCCTGCAAATCATCCTGGTCACTATCATTGGTGTTGCTATTGGGAGTATCAGCACAATCCTGCTCACTCTGGCATTACCTGGCGGCATTCCCATCATGCTCACCGGAAATACCACTATTCTTACCATTTTCACCCTATTGATGATTGGACCGCTCGGCGGGCTGGTTTCAGTACGTCTGGCGCTCAAGGTTGAACCGCTCACTGCACTAGGAATGTAATTGCGAGGATATTATGGAGCCCATTTTAGTAACAGACGCTGTAACAAAAATCTATGAAACAGGCAACTTGAAGGTGAAAGCAGTCGATCAAGTTTCACTAGAAATCTATCCAGGTGAGTTTGTTGCCTTGGTAGGACCTTCCGGGTCGGGTAAAACGACCATGCTGGCAATGCTGGCAGGACTTTTAAACGCCACCCAGGGCACTATCCGCATCGATAGCCACGAATTGGGTAAGTTGAGCGAAAAAGAGAAAACCCGTTTTCGGCGTGAAAAAATCGGCTTTACTTTCCAAGCCAATAATCTGATTCCTTATCTGACTGCCTTGGAAAACGTCGAGCTGATGCTGCGCTTGAACAGCACCAATAGTAAATATTGCCGGGAAGAAGCCATTAAATTACTTGGCAGGCTGGGTTTATCCGACCGCTTGAATAACCTACCCAAACAGCTTTCTGGCGGGCAGCAGCAGCGTGTCGCTATCGCCCGCGCCCTGATTCACGATCCCAGCCTGGTGCTGGCAGACGAACCTACCGCCGCCCTGGATACCGAGCGAGCATTTCAGGTGGTACAGATATTCTCCGAACTAATCCACGAACAAAAACGCGCTGGGATCATGGTCACTCACGATATGCGCATGACCCAGTATGTAGACCGAGTTATTCAGATGGTAGATGGCAAAATCTATAAAATTATCAATGATCGAGCAGAGATCGATGCACTAGCAGCAGGCGGCAGGTATGAAGCAGAAAATACTACGAAAAAGGGGGAAATCTTTGAGATGAAGGAAAATCAAGTGATGACATTGAATAATGGGTTATTAGCAGGAGCAGGGGATTAAGCAGGTGGATACAATGAAAAAATTGATTTCTTAAATTTTTCAACCGAGCAGCTACATTTCTGGTATAAATCATGATATTTAATTTAATACACTGCTTCAATCGAGAACCATTTCATGCCCAACAAAGCACATCGGCTAGTTATTTCCATTACCATTTTTTATGCTCTCATTGGTTGCCAAACTCAGCCTCGAAAGCTAAACACTCCCACTCCAACCCCTAATTTACCGGATAACCGTCCGAATATCATCCTGATCCTTACTGACGATTTGGATACCTATGCCATGCCCTATATGCCAATGGTGAAAAAGTATCTTGCTAGTCATGGCGTACAGATGAACAATTATTTTATTAATGTACCGCAATGTTGCCCTTCCCGGACAACGACACTGACAGGATTATATGCCCATAACAGTGGCGTATGGACTAACGGCGGGAAAAACCATGGCGGTTTTCACTACTTTCAGAAAATGGGGCTGGAACAAAAGACCGTTGCTGTTGCCTTGCATAAATCCGGATATAGGACTGGGTTGATGGGCAAGTATCTCAACGGTTTCCCTAAAACAGTACGAAAGCTCTATATACCGGAAGGCTGGGATGAATGGGTGGTCCCGGTTGTTGGCGATCCTTATACGAATTATAATTACAAACTCAACGATAATGGGGAGATCAAATCTTACGCCGATCAACCAGACGATTATTTAACCGATGTTCTGTGCAAACGTGCTGTGGAATTTATTGAGCGCAGTTCTGTTTCCGAAGATCCATTTTTCTTATTTCTAGCACCCTATTCACCGCATGAACCAACCATCCCTGCACCGCGCCATCTCTCATTATTCCAGGATTTAAAAAATCCAATCGTTCCTTCATTCGATGAGGAGGATGTAAGCGATAAACCTCAATTCGTGCGCCATTCGCCCCGCCTGACACCATTTTTTATCAAAATTATGACGAGGTATTTCAGCTGCGCATTCGCATGCTGCAATCGGTGGATGAGATGGTAGAAGCTATCATGAACTCCCTTGAAGAAACGGGGGAATTGGATAATACGTACATTTTCTTTACCTCGGAAAACGGCATTCACATGGGACAACATCGATTGAAACGCGGTAAATTATCTGCTTATGAGGAGGATGTAAGAGTGCCTATGATCATCCGCGGACCGGGGGTGAGCGCTGGATACCGTGTGGATCAGATCGCTGGCAATGTCGATCTCGCCGCTACTTTTGCAGATATTGGCCAGGTGATGATGCCAAACGAGTCAGACGGGCATTCTTTATTGCCTTTACTCGATAAAAATCACCCTGTTGAAAATTGGCGTCAGGTCTATTTATTAGAACGATGGCCTCTTAGCTGGAATGATAACGACGCTTCGAACGAGCAAGGTGAAGGCATTTTAGAACCACCAGATCCAAATGAAATTTCAGACCAAACCGGTAAGGTCATTCCTATTCCCGCTTTCAAAGGTATTCGAACTTTGGATTACGCGTTTATAAAGTATGATACAGGGGAAATCGAATTATACGATATGATAAATGACCCCTACCAATTGGACAATCTATATCCCAACGCTGATCCGTTATTGATAAATTCTCTTACCAACTTACTCGATAAAATGGCTAGCTGCCAGGGAAATGAGTGTTGGATAACGTCCATTTCCAATCCATAACTCTTAAAAAAAAATACCCACAAAATCTGACACTACTTCGCTTTACCATATTTCACCACTCTCGATTATCTATTCCCTGGTTTATCCCCTCTTTTTCATCCTCCTAAATTCTTATCACTTCATCTATTCCCCTCAACTCTTCCATATCATGAGTAATCATAATTACTGATCTGCCTTCCAGAGACTTTTCAATAGCCATAATCATATTACTTTTGGTAACCGTATCCAGGTTATTGGTAACTTCGTCAAAGATATAAATTGGAGAATCTCTTAATAAAGCGCGGGCAATTGCCACCCGCTGCCTTTCGCCAGCGCTTAAACGCACACCCTGCTCCCCCAGCCAGGTATCTAAACCATCCGGCAACGTTTTTACCAGGTCTTCTAGGCATGAAAGCTGTAATGCCAACTGGATTGCCTCTTCCGAGGCTCCGGGATTCGCCAGCAGCAGGTTATCCCGCAGCGTAGTATTGAAAATATAGGGATTCTGGGTAATTACTGATATCCGTTTCCGCAGATCATCTGAATTGTACTGGCGCAATTCATTTCCACCTATGGTGATGCTACCCCGTTGATATTCCCAAAATCGCAGTAATAGGTTGATCAGAGTAGTTTTGCCTGCCCCGCTTTGCCCTATTATTGCGATGTGTTTACCCTGAGGCAGAGAAAAAGTAAGATTATTCAAGATATCATGAGTTGTTCCAGGGTAACGAAAAGATAAATCCTTCACTTCTATATCGAAGCGAAGCGGTAAGGATAATGGGGTGAGAGGATCAATCACCTCTGGTTGCGAATCCACCAGTTCGAAAAGTCGCCTGGAAGATTGCAGGTTGCTCCCTAAATATTGTCCAGCTAGAGGCAATGGTGCAACAGCTTCAAAACCTGCCAGTGCCGCTAATGCCAACCCTGCCAAGTACACCCCAGGTATCAGATTAGAATTTACCAGCGGGGTTGCCAGCCACAACACCAGCCATAGACTAAAATTGGATAGTAAACCAATCGAGCCCATTTGTAACCCATTGAGTGATGCCATTCTCTGATGCTGACCTTCCAGCGAATTACTGGCATCATCGATGGCGTTTGCCTGCCTATTCGCCTGCCCATTGATCATTAAATCTGCTAAGCCTTGAATCCCTTCTACCAACCGCTCGCTTAATTTCGACCGTTTCTCGATCAATAACCTGCCATGTATTCTTGCGAGATTATTCATAAGAAACGGAATACCTACACAAGCTGTGAAATAAGGCACCATGACTAATCCAGCAAGTCGAATAGAAAAAATTCCCAAGTAACATCCTAATAAAACAGCGATCAGGATTGCGACGAATGGCGGATATAAAGCGCGTACATAAAAATTCTCCAATGATCCGATATCGGCGATAATCCGCGAAAGTAAATCACCGCTGTGAAGAAGCATCAACCGCGCCGGCGCCAATGGTTCCAACGCTTCATAAAACCATACCCGCAATTGCCCCAAGAATTGTAGGGTTACCTTATGAGAAACATATCTTTCCAGATATCGAAAAACACCACGGCTTATCCCAAAGAACCTTACACCGACAATGGCTACCTGCAATACAGCAATCGAAGGCTGTAACGCAGCTGCAGAAATGATATATGCAGATGTTGCTGCTAATCCCACATTGCTGGCGACTGTGGCAAAACCCAAAATAATAGATAATGCAATCCAACCCAAAAAAGGTATGAATAAACGGATAAGACGAGGCACTAAAGTGAGAAGTGAATAGCGAGGTGTAATTGGGGAAAAGGGGTCAGTTGCTAGAGATTGGTTTTCAGTACTATGAGCAAAATTTTTATTAAGCAGCAATTGGGATTCAGTATCTTGAACCGAATGGATTTGTGGATAAAGATTTTCAGTCTGCTCAATAAAAGTGACTGGAAATTGTTCGAATTCAGATTTAAGCAGGTTGCGATATAGACCTTCTTGCGCAGATAAATCTTTATGGTTCCCTGTCTGAACGATTTTCCCCTTATCTATTACCAGAATTCGGTCAGCTTGTATTACAGTGGACAATCGGTGAGCAATAGAGATTACCGTCCTGCCTGCTGAAAGCTGTGTAATCGCATTTTGGATTTGAGAAATAGTCTCTTCATCAAGGTGAGATGTGCCTTCATCCAAAATAAGAATTGGAGCGTCTTTTAAAAATGCACGCGCCAAGGCAATACGCTGCGCCTGGCCCGCACTCAAGTTCACCCATTGCTCGCCAATGATTGTGTTATACCCCTGTGGTAAGCAACGGATAAATTCATCAGCATGAGCAAAACGCGCTGCAGCGATTACTTGTTCCATGCTTGCCCGAGGGTTGGCTAATCGGATATTGTTTATCAGATTGTCTCGGAAAAGATATGGTTTTTGTGGTACCCAAGCGATTAATTCTCGCCAGGTTTCGGTTGGTATTTTCGATATGGGATAACCTCCAATGATTATTTCGCCGCTTTTTGGCTGTAAGAATCCCATGATTAAGGCAACCAAGGTGCTTTTCCCGGCTCCGCTTTTCCCCACCAGAGCGATTCTCTCACCCATTTTTATTGAGAAACTCACACCATCGACCACGATTTTTCCCTGCTCATATTCATACTTCACATTTTTAAATTGTATAAGTAAAAGCGATTTCCGAATTTCCTCAACTAAAGAATTCTTGCATTGTTCAGTATCTTCGTTCATATTTCGATTTTCTATTCTTTGCTCTCGACCGTGAAAACCTCCAAGATTGTCATCACTTGCCGCGAATTCACTTGAAATATGATCCCCAAAAACTTGAAATATCCGTTTCCCTGCCTCGACTCCCGCCATACCTGCGTGAAAACGTGTTCCCAGAAGCCGTAAAGGCAGGTAATAATCCGGCGCCAAAGCGAGCACAAATAAAGCTTTTTCGAATGATATCCAGCCATATAACAGCCGTAAACCGAGTTGAACAGCCACCACTGCGGTAGAAAGCGTGGCGATCATCTCAAGCGTCATACCGTACAAGAAAGCTATACGCAGTACACTCATGGTCGTTTGGGCATATCGCTGGCTCACTTTTGCTATTACGCCTGCCTGTTCACGGCTTCTACCCAGAGATTTCAAGGTAGTTAATCCTTGCAACACATCTAAAAAATAAACGCTCATCCGGTTTAATGATAGCCATTGGCGGCGAGTCATTATTTGGGCCATTTTTCCGATGAGCGCCATAAAAAACGGGGTAAGCGGGGCAGTGAGTAACATTACCAGGGCTGTTATCCAATCCAACGATACGATAAAGGTTAAATAAATTAGCGGGATCACCGCTGCCAAAATCACCTGCGGGATATACTGACTGAAATATCCATCTAGCGCTTCAACGCCTTCGATAGATGTATTAACCAATTCCCCAGTACTTTCCTGGCTGAGAAACGCTGGCCCCTTTTCTATTATCTGCTGATAAAGCCGTTGCCGTAGAAAGCACTTGACGGGTTTGGCAATCGCGCTTCCTGCGGTTTCATAAGCCCAACAAACAATTGCCCGCCCGATGATAATAATCAGCAATTCCGCCAAGACAGGAAAAATCTTCTCTAATCCCTGATGCTTTAAAAAAACCCCATCCACTATCCGGGCAAACGAACTCGCTTGCACAATAGCCAATATGCCCCCGGATATACCGAGGGCAATAGTGATTACGAATGCCGGCTTGCTCTTACTTAGCAAGCGTAAAAGTCGTAAATCGAAATTCAAGGAATTCCCTAATAGGTAAGGTTCTCTTCCTTATGCTCGACGCGCTTCCGAAATACCCAATAAGTCCATCCTTGATAGACTAAAACGATCGGAACAAATATAATTGCAACAATACTCATTATCTTTAATGTATAGGGTGTTGATGCTGCATTTTGAATCGTCAAACTCCAGCTGTCGTTTAAGATGGACACCATAACACGGGGGTAAAGTGTGACGAAAATATTTAACAGGAATAGTGCAATCGAGCCTGCAACCATCACAAATGCCCAACCCTCCTTCTTTTTAGAAAGGAAATAGGAACTGAGCAAGAGAGCAATGATCCCGATTAGAGGGATAATTCCTGCCATGACGCCCGATTTTGCCAACAT
>JAAZNS010000146.1 GCA_012798185.1 Chloroflexota bacterium
CCGTGCCAGTTGTATCAGGACGTTTGACTTTAGGAACCTGGCAGCAAATCATCTATGTCGATTTCGATATCCACCCGCGCCGCCGTCAGTTGGTGGTTCAGGTGATTGGCGAATAACTTATACAACCACCTGATGTTCTTCAGCGTACATGCGATTGAAAGAGGCGATCGCTACTTCGAGCATCTCGAGAGTCGGTTCGCGGGTGGTGAGATGCTGTAATGCCATATTTGGCTTGACGATCCAACGCACCCATGCCAAATGTAAATGTGAGGATGTCCAGCGGATGTATTCGTAAGCCACGCCAGCTAATACCGGTAATAGCAGAACCCGGCTGATAAGCCGCCATACCATGGGTAACGGACCGAACACACTGAATAACAGAACTGAAAACACCACCAGGGTGAGCAGAAAAGATGTGCCGCAGCGAGGGTGTTCCATTGAGGCGCGGGCAACATTCTCGGGTGTTAATTCGACACCTGCCTCGAAAGCATTGATGGTTTTATGCTCAGCGCCGTGATAAGCAAAAACACGCGCAATCTCTGGCATCTTGCCGACCGCCCAAATATAGCCAACTAGTAATCCCAAGCGGATTACCCCCTCAGCGAGATTGCTCCACCAAGTATTCAAATGCAAAAAACGCTCCATTAGCTGTCCAATCCAGGCTGGGGCAAGAAAGAAAAAAGCAATTCCGATAGTCAGAGACAATCCGAGTGTCAGGTAAAGAGAGGCGCCTTCCAGCTTTTCATCGTCGCCGGTTTGCATATTGGCAGAGATGGTGAGGGCGCGCATACCCAAACCTAAAGCATCCCAAAGCAGCACCAAACCGCGCAGGAATGGAATGCGGGATATTTTTCCCCGGTAAATGGCACCCAACGCTTCGGTTTGTACGATAATCTGCTGGTCGGGGGTGCGCATGGCGATAGCGGCTGTGCGGGAACCGCGCATCAGCACGCCTTCGATGAGGGCTTGCCCGCCGTATGTAGGGAGTTTCAGTTCGGACATTGAATTACCTGTAAATGGTGGAATAAAAAGTGTGATTAGCCTATAAGTTGAATAAAAAGTGGATGACCACATCGATGCCGCGGTACCAGGTGGGCAGGTGCAGCTTTTCGTTGGGCGCGTGCAGGTTGTCATCGGGCAGCCCAAACCCTGCCAGGATGGAGGCTTTACCCAAAATGCTTTGCATCTGCGCCACCACCGGAATGCTGCCGCCTTCGCGTTTAAAGCCAACCGGTTTACCCCACACGGTTTGAAATGCATCGGCAAGCGCCTGTACACCAGGTGTATTGCGGTCGACTATGGAGGCAAACCCGCCCGCCATTTGGATTACTTCCCATATAACGGTGGGAGGCGCATTCTTTTCCATGTATTTCAACAGCTGCTGATGCACTTCAGCGGGGTCTTGGTCGGGAACCAGGCGCATAGAAATTTTTGCCATTGCCTTGGCAGGCAGCACGGTTTTGGAGCCTTCGCCGGTAAAACCAGAAAGCAAGCCATTTACTTCCAGGGTAGGACGTGCACCGACCCGTTCAGCTGATGTGTAACCTGCTTCGCCATATAAAGCAGGTGCGCCGGTGATTCTTAAAAAGTGTTTGTCATCCATCGGCAGGCGCTTCATATCGGCGCGTTCTTCATCAGTCAATGGCCGTACACGGTCATAATAACCAGGCAGGGTAACCCTGCCCTGATCATCGTGCATACCGGCAATTAATTCGCATAATACTTGGGCTGGGTTATGCACCACCCCGCCGAACATGCCAGAATGTAAATCGCTGGTTGGACCGCTGACCCGGATTTCGAAATATGCCAATCCACGCAGGGCAACCGTGATCGATGGGAAATCTTCTGCGATAATTCCTGAATCCAGATTGAGCACCACATCGGAAGACAGCAAGTCTTTATGACTGGCGATAAATGGTGCCAGATTGGGCGAGCCGATTTCTTCCTCGCCTTCGAAAATGAATTTGAGATTGCAGGGCAGCTGGCTTGTCTTTTGGATCGATTCGATGGCAAAAAGCCCTGCCAGCATCTGTCCTTTCATATCCGAAACGCCGCGGGCAAACAAATTATCGCCGCGCAGGGTTGGCTCGAAGGCAGGACTCTCCCACAATTCCAGAGGTTCGGCGGGCTGCACGTCGTAATGTCCGTAAAACAACACTACCGGTGCTTTTTCGCCGGCCGTCATGGATTCGCCATAAACTACCGGATGACCAGTGGTGGGAAATATCTGTACATTTTTCATACCCAGGGCTTCGAGGCGGGCTGCTGCCCAGCCAGCGGCTTTTTGGATATCCCCTTTATGCGCCGGATCCGTAGATACCGACGGAATGGAGGCAAATTCTTTCAGTTCGTTGAGAAATCTTGCTCGATTATCGTGTGCATATTTGATTGCGCGATCACGCTCTTCAACCATTGCGTTTATCTCCTTAGTATTCCTGATTTACAAGCAGGGCAAATTATACTCTTCCTTTAATCGTTTTTACCTGGGCTTCTTTCGAGTCATTAACCCTCTGGGTGGAAATAAACATCAGGTAACACACTACTAAAAAAGAGGTGAATAAAAACGTGAATCCAAAAAAGCGCAGGTTTGTGGTGGGGTTGACCAGCGGTTCGAGTATGTCTTTGATGATTTGCTTGGGCTGGTTTAATAGATCCCAGCTATTCCAGCGGGCAAAGCGCCCCAGGTAAATGCCCAAGCCGCCTAACGCCAGGGAAAACACTGCAAAGCACCACCCCAGCAAGCGCCCGAAGTAACTTTCCACAATCAGGTGGATGGCGCGCAAAGAGGTCAACCCCAGGAACAGCCCAGTCCAGGTGAAAGCAACCAAAAGCAGAATATCGTACCACAGAGGTACTGGAGGGCGTGCTTCCAGGTGAAAGAAATCGGTGATGATGTATGGTGCATTGGGGAAAAATGCCAACCAAAAACCAGCTAGGATTATCAGCCACCACCATTGGCGGGGTTTCGCCTGATGCAAGCATACCGCCAGCAAGGCAAACAAATACGGCAGCCATGCTAAAAATAAATTCCATACCAGGTTGCGGTAGATAAACCAATTCCGGGTATATATCACCCTGGCAATAAATATACCCATCGCCAGCAAACTGGAGAGAACGATCGGATAAAAAAGATGGTCGGCGAAAAACCGATGGATAGCACGCAATAACATTGTCTTGAGAACTCCCGTCGGTTGATTATACCCTTTTCGTAAACTGTTTCTGTCTCCTACCCTTAAAGCTGAATTAATGTTTGTAGCCAATGGAATTTTGGAGATGTTACAATAAAAATATGACGAAACAACGATTGGATATGTTGATGGTGGAACGTGGTCTGGCAGAAAGCCGTTCGATGGCACAGCGTCTAGTGATGGAGGGCAGGGTACGCATCAACGGGCAGACAGCGCTCAAACCCGGCATGGCAGTCTCCGAACAGGCTGCTGTGAGTGTGGACCCGGGGGCGGAATTCGTCTCCCGGGGCGGCGAAAAGCTGGAGGCAGCAATCCAGGCTTTTAAGCTGGATATTTGCGGGCGGGTTTGTGCTGATGTGGGCGCATCCACCGGCGGCTTCACGGATTGTCTGCTGCAGCACGGCGCAGCGAAAGTGTACGCCATCGATGTCGGTTATGGGGTTTTATCATGGTCACTGCGCCAGGATTCCCGTGTAGTGGTGATGGAGCGTCAGAACGCCCGTTACGTCACATACTTGCCTGAACCGGTAAGCTTGATTACGGTGGATGTTTCGTTTATCTCGTTGAAGGTCTTGCTGCCGGTGTTCAAGGGGTGGTTTTCTGCCCTCACTCCCCTTCCCCCTCTCCTAAAAACAGGAGAGGGGGCGGATATCACCCATTTGCCCTTTTCCTCTCTCCCAGAATTGGGAGAGGGGACAGGGGTGAGGGGAGAGGTACTAGCCCTCATCAAGCCCCAATTCGAAGCCGGGCGCGCTGAGGTGCGGCGCGGGCAGGGTGTGATCCGCGACCCGCAGGTTCACCGGCTGGTGCTGCTGGACGTTTTGGGCTTTGCTGAACAAGAATGCTATGGTGTGAACGGCTTGATCCGCTCGCCGCTCTTGGGTCCAAAGGGGAATACCGAATTCCTGGCGTGGCTGAGTTACCCGGCGGTTGAAACCATCATAATTCCAGATCTAATTAACCAGCTTCTCCCATTATAGATGAAAATATATGTAACACTCGCTCTACAGTTCTGATTGACAGCTTCATAAATCAATATCTTGTAAATTCCATACTGGATTGAAACTGGTCATAAATTTAATTAGAGCGTATTGGCAATACAATGACGATAAATAATTTCAAGGGGATCATTTAAAAGTAAAGAGGCGGTAATTTCCTCCCAAATTGATGAAGGTAAACAATTCGCCGCACTTTATAGTTAAAGGGCAATTATTACTGTATGACAAAAAGGGAAAAGATGGACGAACTTGTGGAAGGCTTCAGATATTTATATAATTTGAAAATTCGTTGACCCCGACCTGTTTGAATTATTGTTTATCAGTGAACCATTCCCAGTTCTTGCCTCTCAAATTTCAAATTTTCTTCACTCACACATTATGGTCAAATAAAACCCTTTGCGAATTCTCCATTCATTGGTTATACTTCTCCCCGCCATGACCGAGCATATTCGCAATTTTTGTATTATCGCTCATATCGACCACGGAAAATCCACCCTGGCAGACCGCCTCCTGCAGCTTACCGGAACAATCTCTGACCGCGAGATGGTCGATCAGGTGTTGGATTCGATGGACCTAGAACGCGAGAAAGGCGTGACCATCAAGGCTTCGGCGGTGCGTATGAAATACACCGCCAAAGACGGACGAATCTGTGAGCTGAACCTGATCGATACCCCCGGGCATGTGGATTTTGGTTACGAAGTCAGCCGGGCGCTGGCGGCATGCGAGGGTGCCTTACTCGTTGTCGATGCCAGCCAGGGTGTAGAGGCGCAAACCCTGGCAAATCTTTACCTGGCTATCGAAGCCGATCTGGAAGTCATCCCGGTGATCAATAAGATCGATTTGATTTCTGCCCGCCCCGACGAAGTAGCCGAAGAGATATCAGCGCTGCTGGGTGTACCCAAAGAGAGCATTATCCGCATTTCGGCAAAGGAGGGGGTCAACGTAGAAGCGGTGCTGGAAGCCATCGTGAATCAGGTTCCGGCGCCGCGCGGCGATGATCATTCTCCGCTGAGAGCGCTGATTTTTGATTCCCATTATGATCCCTATAAAGGGGTGATTGCTTATGTACGGGTTATGGATGGCAGGATAACCCCTACCGATGCGCTGCGCCTGATGGCAACCGGTGCAGAGCTGAAGCCGGTGGAGATCGGCGTGTTCACCCCCGGCATGACCCCCACGAACAGCCTTTCCTCCGGCGAGGTGGGCTATATCGCTACCGGGTTGAAGACAGTGCGCGAGTGCCGGGTAGGAGATACCTTCACTCACGCTGGGCGACCTGCCAATGAACCGCTGCCAGGATACCGTAAAGCCAAGCCCATGGTCTTTGCCGGCATTTTCCCCGTTGAGAACGACGATTACAACAACCTGAAAGAAGCCCTGGAAAAACTGCAGTTGAACGATGCATCGCTGGTATTCGAGCCTGAGGTTTCCAAGGCGCTAAATTTTGGCTTCCGCTGCGGTTTTTTGGGCACTTTCCATATGGAGATCATTCAGGAAAGGCTGGAGCGCGAATATGATCTGGATATTGTAGTCACCGCACCCTCTGTTGAATACGAAGTGGTAATGCGCTCCGGAGAAATTGTGCACATCAACTCGCCAGCAGAATTACCCGACGAGGGATTAATCGAAGAAATCCGTGAACCCTGGATGAAAATCGAGATATTTACGCCCACAGAATTCTACGGCACAGTAATGGATATTGCGACCAAACACCGCGCCACCTTTTTGGGACAAGATTATCCGGCTGTGAACCGGGTTCAGCTCACCTTTGAGTTGCCGCTTTCGCAGCTGATTGTGGATTTCTTCGACCAATTGAAAGCCCGCACGCGCGGGTATGCTTCACTGGATTATCAATTCAGCGAATATCGCAAAGACGATCTGGTGAAATTGGAAATATTGGTAAACGATGAGCCTGTAGATGCCTTCGCCAGCATTGTCCACCGCAACGAAGCCTATCATAAAGGGCAAGCCATTATCTCAAAATTGAAAGATGTAATTCCGAGGCAGTTATTTGTCGTGCCCATTCAAGCCTCGGCAGCTGGGCGGGTGATCTCCCGTGCCAATGTAAAAGCCTTGCGCAAAGATGTGCTCGCCAAGTGTTACGGGGGCGATATTACCCGCAAGAAAAAACTGCTCGAGAAGCAAAAACGCGGCAAACGGCGCATGAAAATGGTCGGCAATGTGGAAATTCCCCAGGAAGCATTCCTGACCGTACTGCGTTTTGGGGAGGATTAACCATCATTACTACCGATAAAACGGATCGTTCTCAACGGCATTGGAAAAGCATGCTGCCCGGTATGGCGGTCAGTTTAATCTGCCTGGTGATTTTGTTTTATTTTGCCGATATTCGAAAATTGGGCGAGGCTTTGCGTTTGGCAAATTACCGCCTGGTTACACTAGCGGTCATTGCCACCCTGGTCTGGCTTTCGGTGCGCGGCATTGTCTGGCGCACATTGCTGCAGGAGCAGGCATCGTTTTATCAAATTTTCTTAACCTTGAACGAGGGTTATCTGCTGAATAATGTCCTTCCTTTCCGTCTTGGAGAGCTTGGGCGTGCGTATTTACTGGGGCGAAAGGTTAACCTTTCATTTTTTCAAGTGCTTTCCAGCATTATTATCGAGCGCAGTTTAGATGTAGCGATGGCAGTGGGCATTGTTTTCTGCACCTTACCCTTTGTGGTTGGTGCAGATTGGGCAGGCAGAGCAGCTTTAGCTGCCGGGGGGATGGTCATGCTGGTGTTTATCGTATTATTCTTGGTAGCGCGCAACCGCTTGAAGGTGATGGCAATTTTCGAAAATCTCACCCGGCGCTGGCCGTGGCTGCTAAGGCTGGGAGGCAAAGCTTTGCCGGCTCTCTTCGATGGATTGGAAGTACTGAACAACCCAAGGCGGTTCATCGCCGCGGTTGGCTGGATGGCGGGTAATTGGCTGGTGGCGATTGTACAATATAATTTATATGTAGCAGCTTTCTTTCCTCAATCCGAATGGCTGTGGGGGGCATTTGGATTGGGCGTGGTCGCATTGGGTGTGGCAGCGCCCTCTTCCCCCGGTTCGGTGGGGGTGTTGGAACTGGCATTGGTGGGAGGGTTATCATTATTCGGCGCCGATCCTTCCACGGCTCTGGGCTGTGCTATCACAATTCACTTTTTCCAGTATCTGAGTACCGGGCTGCTGGGTGCCTACGGATTGTCACAGGATGGCGAAACTTTAGGCAGTTTGTATCGCAGCATACGAAACCTGCGTTCTAATGATATACAAAAAGAACCATAAGGATGGCAGAAAAAAAGGAATCGCATTTTACTTTTCACCCGATTACTGATTACCCGATACCTAATTCCATGGTTCCTTATTCACTACTCTCGATTGACGATTCTCAGCTCATATTATTTTCCTCATGAACATCCTCGTCTGCCTTACTTATTACCGCCCTCATTATTCCGGTTTGACCATATACGCCGAGCGTTTAGCGCGCGCCCTGGTAGACGCCGGTCATCAGGTGACCGTGGTAACTTCCCGTTACGATTCCAGGCTGCCTATGGATACTATGCAGGATGGCGTGAGGGTGGTGCGGCTGAATGTGGCTGGAAGGATAAGTAAAGGGGTGATCATGCCTGCCATGCCATGGCGAGCTTTCCAGCTGGCAAAGCATGCAGATGTGATCCATTTACACTTGCCGCAGCTGGATGCGTCTTACATTGCTTTGATGGCGCGATTAATGGGTAAACCGGTACTGCTTACTTACCACTGCGATTTGGTGCTGCCCAGAGGGTTGGTGCATAAAGCCGCCAACCTGGGATCACATCTGGCAAACCATATCTCGGCGATAGCTGCGAATGTGATTGTAACCAACACAGGCGATTACGCCGAACATTCCCCTTTTCTCAGGCACTATCTGGGCAAGGTACAGGTTATCCAGCCGCCTGTGGAGCTGCCCGCAGTGAGCGAGGATGATCTGGCGCAGCTGCGTGCTAAAGCAGGTGTGGGGCTCGATGAAAAGATCATCGTTATGGCAGCCCGCCTTGCGACCGAAAAAGGGGTTGAATATCTGGTGCAGGCAATGCCGGCTGTTTTGGAAAAACACCCTAAAGCGAGGGTGCTGTTTGTTGGGCAGTATGAAAATGTCGTTGGCGAACAAGCCTATGCGCTAAAATTGGCACCCTTGATTGAGCAATTGGGAAAAGCATGGACATTTTTAGGGGTTTTATCACCGACTGAACTGGCGGCGGTTTATCACCTGGCAGAAGTGCTTGTACTGCCCAGTATCAACAGCACTGAATCGTATGGCATGGTGCAGGTAGAAGCCATGAGCTGCGGAACACCAGTTGTCGCCACCGATCTTCCTGGCGTACGCCAGCCTGTAGCCATGACCAGTATGGGGTTGGTGGTGCCGCCCCAGGATTCTTCCGCGTTAGCAAAGGCGATTAAAACGGTTTTAGATAATCCACAGCGCTACCGGGGAGATGCATTAGCAGTCGCCAAGCGGTTTTCCTCTAAAACAATTGCTTCACAATATATGTTGATTTATGAGAAATTGGTGGGAAATCGAAAATCGTGAAAAGATTGGTGTGAGTGGAAAGGCGGGAATCGCGATTTTCGAAGAATCAATTTTAGCAGGCAGATTGGTCTTTGGTGATCTAAATTTGCATTATCTGCATTTTCGCTCCAGTGATATCATAATGATGGCTATGATGAGTTGATAACTAAAAATGCCTTCTTCGCAATCCATCCCTCATATAAACACATCCGTTAATCCGGATTTTCTCTGGTTACATCTGCGCGACCTGCCTTATTTTCGCAGTATGGTGCGGGCAGTGGAGGCGCGTTTTTATCAGGAGATAGATTTGCCTGCCCCTACCCTGGATGTAGGCTGCGGTGACGGGCATTTTGCATCGGTGACCTTTAACCGTAAGCTGGAAGTCGGTTTAGACCCGTGGCAGGGCCCTTTGCAAAAAGCTCTCCGCCTGAATGCCTATCATGGATTGGTGTTAGCAGATGGGGCACATGCCCCTTTCCCCAAAGGAATATTTGCCAGTGCGGTGAGCAACTCGGTGTTGGAGCATATTCCTCATGTGGGGGATGTGCTGGCAGAGACTGCCCGCCTGCTTATGCCCGGGGCGCCATTCATCTTTTGTGTGCCCAATCATCAGTTTTTATCGGCTCTCTCGGTGAGTTCTACCTGTGACCGGATTGGCTTGCGCCCGCTGGGGAATGCTTACCGGTCGTTCTTCAATCGTATTTCCCGTCACCAGCATTGCGATCCGCCTGAAATCTGGCAGGCTCGTTTGGAATCTGCTGGTTTTCGGCTGGAGCGCTGGTGGCATTATTTCTCACCCCAGGCGCTGCATTGGGTGGAATGGGGGCATTATTTTGGTTTGCCCAGCCTGATTTGCCATTGGCTTTTCGGGAAATGGATTTTGGTTCCACAAAAATGGAATCTGGCATGGATCGATAGTATGATTCGCCGGTTCTATGAACAAGACCCAAAATGCGAGCAGGGGGTATATACATTTTATATTGCTCGCCGGAATTGAATTCAACGCTTGATGGCTGAAAGCCGATTACTGACAGTCAGATATTCCTAATTATCCACCAATAACGATCCTTCAACACTGCCGATTATCTATTAAGCTTTTGCTCCAACCCGGCTTTCACTGCCGGCCATTCATCATCCAAAATACTGTAAATTACCGAGTCGCGGATGTAACCATCGGGCAGGATCATGTGTTTGCGCAGGATGCCCTCTTTCACTGCCCCCAGCCGTTCTATGGCGCGCTGCGAGGCAATGTTGCGCAGATCGGTCTTGATCTGCACGCGGATGATGCCCATCACTTCGAAGGCGTGTTTTAACATCAGGTATTTACACTCGGTGTTGACTGCCGTCCGCTGATAATCAATGCCGATCCATGTACCGCCGATCTCCAAATTGCGCTGATCCGGTTGTATGGTGAGAAAACGGGTAGCGCCTATTGCCCGCCCACTCTCTAAATGAATCACCGCAAAGGGTATCTCATTGCCCTTGGCAGCCTTTTCCAGGATATTAGATACCCAGGTTTGCATTTGCTCTTTGGTGAGCACCATACCATAGCGCATATAACGCCAGATACGCTCATCCAATCCGACGAGGCATAAATCGGGTATGTGGTTTTCGTTTAAAGGTTCCAGGCGGATATATTTTCCGGTAAGTATTAGGGGATCTGTGTGCATTATCATTTTTTATAGTAAATGTACTTGGTTATTTTATCCAAGATTTGGAAATGATATTACCCTGTTGGCGAAAGAAATCCTTGACCTCTTCCCAGGAAACTTGTTGCAATAAGGGGATAGGTGCCTCCAAATCGGCTCTTTCAAAGAAAACCAAATGTCGTATAATTTTCGCTTCGAAATCGCGAATACCGGGGTACCTTTGAGGTGCGAGAATCAACAGGTCTTGTAAAGGAATAATTTGGCAAATCGCATATAAATCATGAAAATCTTTTCGACTGGCACGTCTTAATAATGCATCCATTTTCATCAAACCTATGTCAGCCAAACTTGCCAGTTGAATTCCATTAGTGTCGATGAGTGGTGCAATTAGAGGGTAACCATAAGTGAAAAATCCCACCCGGATTGAATTTATCAAAAAGATAAAATTCCCCCAAGAGCTATCTACTAATAATGGGTGAAATAAAGGTAATGAGACTTCAACTTGCTGTCTCGAAATCGAAATGTCTTCATTTTGTGTGAAAAAATCAAGATCGATCGATTGACGATGCCCAAGTTGAAGCGCCAGTGCAGTTCCTCCAGCGAGATAAAATTTTTCTGCCAGGTCACTTCTCCCAAATTCTGCCTTGATTTCTTTCATAGCATGAGAGATTGTATTCCAGTAAAGTTCTGTCATGATTCGAGATTCAATACCATACGCCAAAATGTTAAATGGGGTTCAGGAAGCCCATATTTTCCCCAGCGCTGCACCCATGCGGTGATCTCTTCCCGAGAATATGTGAGAAATAACCATTATATTTCAGCGCGGTTGCCAAAACGTAACGTTCGTTCGATGATGGTATTTGCTGCGTCATGCAAATCCAATTGTTCGAGGGAATACTCCTGGAAAAATGGTGCGAGAGAAGAAGGGATTGATGTCATGATTTACCAACCTATTATAAATTGATTAAATAAAAGATTCGGGAATCAATAACTCTTATATTATCAGTTCAGCGGTGAAGCAGTCAGATTATTTACCCCCTATTTTGATATTATTTAGACTCAGCATATATCCTGTTTTCCTCATGAAAAAATCCAATCGCACTGAATTGTAAACCCGATAGAACATTCGCCGATTTGAAACGGGGATGATAGAATAAAAACATCTATGTTGCCTAAGCACTTCTCCACCTCCCAAATAGCCAGGGCGATCGGCGTTCATCCAAACACGGTGCGGATCTACGAAGTATGGGGATTCATCCCGCCTGTTAAGCGCAGCCCTGCCGGATACCGTCTGTTCACCGAGGCGCACATGGATCATATGCGGCTGGCGCGCATGATGCTTAAAGGACCTTTCCCG
This sequence comes from Chloroflexota bacterium, assembly GCA_012798185.1. Lineage (GTDB taxonomy): Bacteria > Chloroflexota > Anaerolineae > Anaerolineales > UBA4823 > JAAZNS01. The sequence goes on from JAAZNS010000146.1 coordinate 11,726, forward strand.
GGAAAGAACATCCGCCGCTCGGCGTTGGATTTGGTGCGCCAGGCAGCCACAGGCGATCTGGGAGGCGCATTGGAATCGGCATACCGCCACCTGGTGCTGGTGCAGTCTGAACGCGCCCAGGCTGAGGCAGCAGCAAAATTGTTGGAGCGATGGGCGCAAGGCACCGCTGCCGACGCATCCAGCGAGAGACTGCAAATTGGCGAAGTCGCCAAGCGGCTGGGGGTAAGCCGGGATAAACTGCGTAATTGGGAACGCAACGGATTAATAAGCGTTCCGCGCCATCCTGAAAACCGCTACCGCCTGTATTCCAGCGCCGAGATTGGTAGGCTGCGCGTGATTCGCATGCTGAGCCTGGCTGGATATAGTATGATGGCGATCTTGCGTATGGTGCTTTATTTAGACAGCCAGGGAGGGCATGGGTTGCGTGAGGTGTTGGATACGCCGCGCCCCGATGAAGATGTATATACTGCCGCCGACCGTTGGCTCACCGCACTTGCTGAACAGGAAACGCGCGCCGAAAAAGTTATCGAATTTTTAGAGATGATGATTGCCAAACAAGAACGGGAAAATATCAGGCAACCTGTGCAGTCGTTTGATTCTCTGAAAGACTGGTAAATGACAGCTGATCGCTAACAGAGCATATTATAAAACCCTCCAGCATTACACCAATGTTATAGAATAAATAATAAATATTTTTTTGGAGGTTGTTCGTTTTATGACATCGGCTTCAATACAACCTGTGATTTTGGTGCGCAACCTGACTAAAACCTATCGAGTCCCTGTACGTGAAAGTGGATTGGGCGCCTCGATTAAAAGCATGATTAAGCGCGCCTATTCCGAGGTGGAAGCAGTGCGCACGATCAACTTTTCCATCGAAGCGGGTGAGATGGTTGGGTTTATCGGTCCCAACGGCGCTGGCAAAACCACTACCATGAAGATGTTATCCGGTATCCTGTATCCCACCTCAGGCGATATTAATGTGCTGGGGTATATTCCCATGGAGCGGCACCCTGCATTTCTTCGCCGCATCAGCATGGTGCTGGGTAACAAAAGCCAGATGCTGTGGGATATTCCCCCGCTGGATACTTTCCGGATATTAGGTGAAATTTATGGATTATCTGCTGCCAATTATCGCCAAACCTTGGATGAACTGGTGGGATTGCTGGGCATGGAAGACCTGCTCAAGAAACCGGTGCGCAACCTTTCGCTTGGCGAAAAGATGAAATGCGAGCTGGCTGCTGGTCTGCTTCACCGCCCGGCGGTGCTTTTTCTGGATGAACCGACTCTCGGTTTAGATATCTCCATCCAACGGCGGATGCGCGATTTCCTTAAGGAATACAACCGGCGCTACGGTGTTACCGTATTACTCACCAGTCATTATATTGCTGATGTAATGGCGCTGTGCCCGCGGGTCATCTTGATCCACTGCGGGAAATTGATTTATGATGGAGAGCTGCAAGGACTAGCCCAAACTCTGGCGCCGTTTAAATTACTGCGCCTGACATTAAATCAAGAGAACGCTTCAGTGGGTCATTTCGATCTTCCGTATTCGGCTGAAATCGTAGAGCGCGAGAACAGCCATCTCACTTTACGGGTTGCTAGGGAGGCAGCCCCTGCGGCTGTTTCTTATCTATTAACTTCATTTACCGTGTCTGACCTGACCATTGAAGACCCGCCTATCGAAGCCGTGATCGACCGAATTTACCAGGAAGGGAGTGTATGAATCACAAAGGCGGCTGGGCGTTGATCAAAAGCTCCTGGTTATCCTGGATGCAGTATCGCAGCTTCTTTTTTATTTTGGCTTTTGGGTGGATGATACCGCCGCTGATCTATATGCTGGTCTGGTCTGGCGCAGCCGGAGCCGGTTCACTAGGCGGGTTAACCTCCCAGGAATTTATTGCCTACTACCTGCTCTTGATCTTAGTTAACCAGCTGACTTACTCTCAGACCAACTGGACAGTAGGCGACGTGATCCGTATGGGCAGCATCAATCATTGGCTGCTGCGCCCTATGCCGCCGCTTTATAATCCGCTGGCAAGTGAAGTGGCTGGCAAGGTTGTCACCATGGTTTTCGTGCTCCCGATATCTTCTGTTCTGGCGCTGGTTCTGCACCCAGAGTTGCATACCTCCTGGGATCGGGTTGGGCTGGCGCTGCTGGCGCTGGCGTTTGCTTGGCTGCTGCGCTTTTTTTGGGGGTATTGGCTGGCACTGCTGGCGTTTTGGACTACCCGCGCCGATGCGCTGCTGGCATTGCAGGATTCGCTGGTATTCCTGCTGGCTGGTGTTGTTGCCCCAGTGTGGATGCTGCCAGCGGGATTGAAGGCGGCTGCTAATGGACTGCCTTTTCGTTTTATGGTGGGCTTTCCCATCGAGGTCTTAATGGGGCAGGTGAGCGGGCAAGCACTGTTTATTGGTTTTGGTGTTCAAACCCTGTGGGCTGCCGCGGCGGTAATCATTTCGACGATTGTCTGGTGGCTGGGTTTACGGAGATATGCTGCCATCGGAGGGTGAGAAGATATGGTGTATTTACGGCTCATCGCACAATTCATCCGTGCATCGATTATGGAAGAAACGAGTTACCGGGTTAATTTTTGGATCAATTTGCTGCATTCACTATTGAATTTGACAACAGGTGTATTGGGGGTTTATATATTATTTGCTCAAATAGAAAGAGTGAACGGCTGGGGCTTCCCTGCTGCGCTAGCGGTGCTGGGAGTTTACCTGACCATTCAGGCGCTGCGTAACTTATTTATTGGCCCCAGCCTGGATATCCTAGCTGGCATGGATGGCGAGGTCTGGTCGGGCAACCTGGATTTCACGCTGGTCCGCCCGGTGAATATACAATTCCTGGCAAGTTTCCGGCGCTGGCATTTGTTTGCGCTTTTTGACCTGATTTTAGGGTTGGGTGTGTTGGTATTTGCAGTGGTTAGGATGCATGAAGCCCTTACGCTGCCCAATATTGGGTTGTTTCTGCTCACACTGGTTGCAGCAACCGGCATTCTTTACGCCATTTTGCTGGCGTTTTCTGCTCTGGTCTTCTGGAGCCCGGGGGTGATGTTTACGTGGATTTTTGATGGAGTATTCCAGCTGGGGCGCTACCCTTTGGGGCTATATCCCGGCTGGGTGCGCTTGGCGCTCACCTGGATTATCCCGGTAGGTGTGATCACTACTATCCCGGCGCAGGCATTGAGTGGTGATTTATCGATGAACCAGCTGGCGCTTATCTTGTTAATGTCGGTCGTCTTGGTTTTTTGTGCTTCGTTGTTTTTCAAAGCAGCTCTGCGCCGTTACGCCAGCGCATCGAGTTGAATTTCCACCCCCGATTCCTTCGCCATCCCTTCGACAAGCTCAGTGAATGGGATGTGGGAAAGGTTATTGGGTTATATTTGTTTTACAAGTTCTTTCGTAAACATTGCCCGGTGTATGAATTAGCAACCTGCACCACCTGTTCCGGCGTGCCTTCGGCAACGAGGTATCCCCCCGCAGAGCCGCCTTCGGGGCCCAGGTCGATTACCCAATCGGCAGCCTTCACCAGGTCTAGGTTGTGTTCGATAACGATCACGCTGTTGCCGGCATCTACCAGGCGCTGGAGCACTCCTAATAAACAGGCAGTATCGGCGAGGTGCAAACCGGTTGTAGGTTCATCAAGCAGGTAAAGGGTTTGACCGGTGCCGCGTCTGCCCAGTTCCTTGGCAAGCTTCACCCGCTGCGCTTCGCCGC
>JAAZNS010000147.1 GCA_012798185.1 Chloroflexota bacterium
CCTATATGGACCGGTACCTGGCGGCAAGCCTGCTTTCTCCCTGGCACCGGCACCGGTGAGGTAGCCGGGCGTAGTAATGAAATCCACCTTTTCAATGAAGCGGCGCTTATCCTGGCGCATGATGGCAATCGTACGCCTGCAGTGCGAGCCGACATCGTTGCCGCCGCCGCTGCCCGGTAAACGCACCTTCGGATGATAATAATCGCCGATCACTGTAGTATTTAAATTTCCATAAGCGTCGATTTGAGCGCCGCCTAAAAATCCATATTCTATGAAGCCACGTTGGGCTGTTTCCATAACATCGCAGATGCCGGTTGCCGAAACCGCCCGGTGAAAAGTATTTTCCTCGCCCACTGCCAGTGGCAATGTATCCAAGAGAGCGCCTGTTCCGCCAAATTCAAAAACCAAAACAAGGTTGGGAGCATGCATTTTTTGGGCTAATGCGGCTGCCAGCATGGGTATCCCGGTGCCGATGAACGCGGTTGAATTGTCACTCATCAACCGCGAAGCGCTGCAGATCAATAATTCATTGGGATTATATAGAGCTTCTGAAGAAGAATGTTGAACAGTCATGACTGCCCCCTTTCATATCGCAGTGCCTGTAAGCGGTCTGCACCGATCAGATCAAGATATTCTTGATGGTCTTTTACACCATAGATATATTTTTCTAAATAAGCCTGGGCGGTATTTTCTTCTTTGGCAGCTTCGACCCAGCTTTTAATTTGCGCTTCATCCCGGCGATACAGGTAACACATTTCACCCGGGTGGGAGCCAAAAGGCGCCTCCACCACCGCATCGACCAGATAATAGGGAATAATCGTACGATCCGGTTTTTGGCGGATGAATTCCGTATCCACAATTTCTTCGGTGCTGATGATCAGCCGGCGGGAAGCACGCGCCATCTCGGCAGCAAAACCGCTGATACCGTCGATTTGAGCATTACCGTATTTATCCGCCCGGTGCACGTGGATCAAGCCTACATCTAAAATTAAGGCGGGCAGCAAGGCAATCGGATCGCCGGTGAAGGGGCATTTCACCACCTTGGCTGCGCTGTACTTTAAAGTATCACTGCCCAGCATGGAACGAACCGGAAGGAAAGGCACGCCCATCGCTGCCGCTTTAAAACGCCAGGTGATGCCGGCGTTGCTCCAATCCACGCAGGTTTCCACCCGCCCGCTTTCAACTTCCCGGCGCAGGCATTCGGAAACGCCGTATACTTCCAATCCGATATAGGTGATATCCAGCGCTTTAACTAAATGAGCAGCCAGAAGCATATCCAGCTCGAACACACCTTGACCGGCTATGCGCAAATCCTTTACCCCCTGACGTACGATTTCATTGACCAATGACATAGGACAGCGAACCGTCCCATATAGCTCTGTGCCGATGTAATCCCCGCTATGAATAAACCGCCTCACTGCTTCCGCCTCGCTCATCCGTTTATCCAAAAGCCCTTTCGGTTTCAAGCGGTTCCACTCACGGAATGCGTTTATATCCGGCGGCTGGATCAAGGGACCAAAACCAGATTCGATGACCTCCATCAGCTCCTCCTTTGGCGTTTGAGAAGAATAATGGTAATCAATTTGCGTGTTGAGATATTTTTTTAATCATTATATATCGTAATGGATTAAATTCAATTTTTTTACATGAAATACAACGGTACCCTTTGCTGCCTTCGATATCCTTCGCTAGCTCAGGACAGACGCTCAAGCAGCGTTCGATGACTATGCTTGTCGTAGCTAACAATGGATATGTAATTTTTCTTTATATAAAATGAGTACTTTATTGGTCCAGCTTCGCTACTGATATGAAAATCGATGAAGATTTATTCTGTATACTAACCCGTATACCATGTCTCTTACCTTACCACAACGAAAAAAGGGGAGATGTCCGAAGGCGGACCGATTATGGATGTTATGAAAAACATCTTCCCCGTAGGGGCAAGGGGTAACTACCTGACTGCATTAATAAAATCCGCCAATAACCCATAAGCTGTGGTATTAGGGCTCGGATCATTCTCGATAATGGTCAAATTACTGAGCACATCCATCTCAAACGTCACCACACTGGAGGTTCCCTGCACATTATAAAGGGGGGAACTGGCAGTCACTCGCTGCGGAGCGACGCTCGTTTCTACCCTATCCCCTTTCCGCCGGCAGGAGCAGACCAGCTTCCAGCGCTCGCCATCCGCTTTAGCCTGCTGAATATCGGGTGGTGAAATGTGGCGGATTCCCTGGCGCGCCACCTCAGCAGGTTTGAGGGGAATATCCATGAGCACCGTGGTAAGTGCTGCAACTTTTACCGCCGCGTCCCAACCGTCCACATCGCCGCTGGGGTCGGTCTCGGCGATGCCAATCGATTGGGCATAAGCCAGCGCCTGTTCGAAAGTCTCTCCCGTTTCCATACGGGTCAAAATTAGATTGGTGGTGGAATTCAAGATACCTTTAAACCCTAATAATCTGGCGCCGGGTAAAGCGCTGCGAAAGAGGGAAAAAATTGGCGCGCCATCCATAACGGCAGATTCAAAAAAGAATTTTCGCTGATGCGCTTCAGCACATTGAGTCAATAAACGGTATCCATGCACCACCGGACCCTTATTGGCTGTGATGGCATGCATACCCGATTCCAACGCCTGTTTAATATGGCTGAGCGCCGGTTGTCCGGTTTCATAATTCACCGGCGAATTCTCGAAAAGTACATCCGCACTACACTGGCGAATAAAATCCGAGGCGGTTTCTATTGGATCGATCGAGGATAATGCATTCAGGCTGGCACCCGATTTACCTAATTGAATGGCTTTGTTTAGATCCAATCCATGTGAATCGATTGCTGCTCCATGCCGCTGCGAATAAATACCGGTTACCGAAAATTCAATTCCATAACGGTTCATTAGCTCATCTTTTTTATTCAAAAGCAGCTGCGCCAAAGCCCGACCGACATTTCCAAAACCAATGAATGCAAGACGGTGATGTGCCATAAGGAGTCCTTTCATAACAAATGATGTTGTTTATTGTCAGTTTTCGTTTAACGGTTTCCGATTCTTCATTATCGCTTTTCTATGTCTGTATATTTTATGTATTCCATACCCAAATTTATCCGAATATTAAATACACCGGTTTCCTGATGGTCAACCCTTAAATCAAGGGCCAGGGATATTGTCTGCGATCACCCAACGGTGCTGGGAATATCTTTTGACGGATGAGTTGTTCAGCGCGCCTCTGCATTGCTCGAATCTCTGATTTGTCTAAAAACCTTCGTAATCGCGCAATATCCTCTTTTTGTTCATTCCCAGCGAGTCTCGATATAAATTGGGTAAGATCGCTGATTAAGGCATCCGGAATTGGCTCTCTGGCGAAATCCCAAATTACAGTTCGTAATTTATCTTCGACATGAAAACATATCCCATGATCGATTGCCCATAAACGATGCTGATTGTCAAAAAGAAGATGGCTTCCTTTTCGATCTGCATTATTAACCAACAAATCAAATACTACTACCGGGCGTAGCAGATTCCGGTCGCTTTCTGAAAAATTAAAATAATGGTATTCCGGATCATGTTCGATATACAGCTGCACTGATCCCGGTCCATAAGGTGCTTCCTGGCGATAAACGGTCGGAGGCACTAAATCCCACCCCAGCGCCTCACTAACGATATATGCTGCTACTTCCCGCTTGGTCAAGGTCAATGGAGGAAAATCCCATAATGGCCTTTCACCTTTTGTCGGTTTGTAAACAGCATTGATCAAATCTCCATGATGAGTGATTTGGATCAAGAAAGTATAATTCGAACCCCAAACGAACTCTCCTTTCAATGAGATTTCCCCCGCGCCAAGCGCCTGAATATATTTTTCTTTAATACTAATGCTTATGCCCATTCTTCTTGGGACAAAAATGCCCTTCCGGGTCCATAGGCTGCCCGCATTGCGGACAAATAGGTCTGCCTCTCCCAGCAACCTCAATCCCCCAGCGGCACATGGCGCGTATCTGAGAACGGGTGCACCAAAACCGCACGATGCTCGTATCTTCTTCTTTTGCCCCTTCAGGCACAGCTTCTTTCGCAATCAATACAACGAAATCATTCTCATTATCATAACCAAGACCAAGCTCGCCTATACGGAAAAGTGGGTCTACCGGAGGATTGATATGCATTTTTTCTTCGACATATTCGGATGAAGCTTCAGATAACTCTGGGAACCGTGAACTGATTTCTGCTAAAAATTGTTCTAATCCGATAGCCAGCGATTGAATTTGAATCTTTTCAATAATTAAAGTAACTGTTCTCTCTCCCTGCCAGCCTTGAAGATAGAAAACACGTTTGCCAGGTTGACCAATTGCATCCGTGGTAATATGAGAAACAGGACGAAGATCAATTTCAGTTGGTGACATAATCAACTCCGCGAATAGTATACCAGAATCACGGCATCTGAGGCGGAAAAGTAAACCCGTGGTTCATTGAAACAAGCTGGATATTACTTTCATGGATCAGTAATGTTGTGATTGATGCTGGTCCAATAAAAAGGCGTTGGTAATTATCTATTGACATTTCCAAATATTGAGCTAATGCCAGCCTAATACAATCAGCGTGAGTGAAACAGGCAATCGAATCATTTTCATCGTGCATTTTACAAAGGGCAGCGATTTCGCTGCATATACGTGATTGCGCCTCAAAAAATGTTTCGCCGCCTGGAAAGCGCACTAATGAGGGAGTGGAATGAAGCACTTTCCATTCTGTTTGCTCGCATAACCACTCATAAGATCTTCCCTGCCATTCGCCATAATCGACTTCCAGTAAGTTCTGGCGTGAGATAATATTTAAGTTTAAAGCCTCAGCTAATGGCACAGCAGTTTCCCAAGTGCGTTCCAGCGGACTGGAATATATAGCTTTAATGGGCAGCTTTTTTAAATTCCCGGCGACCTGCTCTGCTTGTCTCTGCCCCGTTTCATTCAAATGAACACCTGGAATCCTGCCTGCCAGGATTTTATTATTCATGTAATCATTTTCGCCGTGGCGGATTAAAAAAACAACCGGCATATCTTGTTCCTTCTAACTTTCCAATCTGCCGCTGGGTTTATGCTTATGTTTAATCTCCATCACTACATCCTGGGCGAGTTCGGGTAACTGCTCAACTTTGGTAACGCCAAGCGCTTCGCGCTGTGCTTTTCGCCAACGTTCCAATCTTTCTGCCACCTGAGCCTCATATCCCTGATTCGATGGTCGATAAAAATAGGTACCCAGCAAATCACGGGGAAGATATTGTTGAGGTAAGAAGTGTTGCGGGTCTTCATGTGGATACTGATAGCCCTTGCCATGACCCAGAGCTTTGGCATCCCGTGTAGCATCCTGAAGGTGTTGCGGAACATCGATAATCCCAGCCTCTTCGATCAATTGATATGCCTTGAAATAGGAAGTGGCGCTGTTTGATTTTGGCGCCGTGGAGAGAAACAAAGTAGCCTCCACCAAGGGATAAACGCCTTCCGGCAAACCAACAAAATCAAATGCCTGCGCTGCTGCCACCGCTACTACCAGCCCCATCGGATCCCCTAAACCGATATCCTCACCCGCCAGGATAATCAGGCGGCGCAGGATGAAACGCGGGTCTTCTCCGGCATAGAGCATTTTTGCCAGCCAATACAACGCTGCATCGGGGTCAGAGCCGCGCACCGACTTAATGAAAGCTGAAATCGTATCGTAATGCGCATCGCCGTCTTTATCGTATAAAACTGCCCGTCGTTGGATCGATTCCTGAGCAATCTCTAAAGTGATGTGAATACTTCCATCAGATTCTGGCGGCGTGCTTTCCACTGCCAGCTCGAGGGCGTTCAATGCATTACGGGCATCACCCCCAGCAATGTTGATCAGATGAGCTTTGGCATCTTCGTCCAATAGAATCATTCGTGTGCCGTAACCCCGTTCAGGATCACTGATTGCCCGCATCAGAATGATATCCACATCTTTATCACTCAGCGGACGCAGCTGAAAAACCCGCGAGCGGGATACTAAAGCACTAATCACTTCGAAATACGGATTTTCAGTCGTTGCACCGATCAGGGTAATTGCACCGTTCTCGACATGGGGTAATAAGGCATCTTGTTGGGCTTTATTCCAGCGGTGGACTTCGTCGACGAATAATATGGTGCGTTTGTTATATAACTTGCGCCGCTCAACGGCTGAATCGATAACCTCCTTGAGCTCGGCTTTCCCCGCCAGCACAGCGGAGAGGGTCTCGAAATGCGATTTGGTCAGGTTGGCTATCACCATCGCTAATGTAGTTTTACCAGTACCGGGCGGACCCCACAGGATGATCGACGAGAACAGGCGGTCGCTTTCGATAGCCCGGCGAAGCAGTTTACCCGGGCCCACAATATCTTCCTGCCCTACGAATTCGTCCAAGGTGCGTGGACGCATCCGCGCCGCCAGAGGAGCTTCGCTCTTCATGCGTTCGGTCATCTTGTGGGTAAAAAGGTCCATAGATCGACTATTCCGTAAACATTTCTGAATAATTCGCATTATTCTGCTGTCTTACCGTGGCTGTCATTTAGGCAACCATCTCCAATTTGCACCAGGGTGGGGTTTTAAGCAAAAATAAAATCACCACCCCTGTTTTAGGGCAGTTATCCGGTAAGTGAGCAGACATAATTGCATTATACACTTGATAGTGTAACCAATGAGCGGTTATCTTATTTTTAAATTATTTTTTCTATACAGTCTTGTGTATTGATTAAGCCTATATACGGGGTATACTTATTTGGGTGAAGAATTCATATTAGGTAGCGTAAAGGTAAAGCGCTTCGATTTGCTGATGCGTGTATAACATTCTCTAAATGGTGTCTCGGAGATAAAATATGAAAGTGATCTTGGATTTAACCATCATCCCTATCGGCGTTGGTGTTTCCTTATCCCCTTATATTGCCGCTTGTGAAAAAATTTTTTCTGAAGCAAAACTAAAAACCCAGCTGCATGCCAATGGGACAAACATCGAAGGAGAATGGGACGATGTGTTTGCTGCTATAAAGCGCTGCCACGAAATCATCCATGGAATGGGAGCGCCGCGTATTTCAACCATCATCAAGGTTGGAACCCGGGTTGATCGCGATCAAACCATGGAAGACAAAATTCATAGTGTACAGGCACGGTTGGCAGAGACGAAATAAATGCAATCAATGTGTTAATTCCCATTCTCAAACGGATTGATTACCTGGATTTCTCCAAACTTCATGCCGTGAGAAAAGTCCTCTGAAATCAATCTCTTACACCCCAAGCTGATAGCACTCTCGACTATCATCGCATCCCAAAACGAAAGCTGATACTTATCCGACAAGTCAATTGCCAGTAACAGATCCTCTGCATCTGGTATATGGACCCGCCGTTGAGAAAGGTCAGCGATGATCTGTTTAGCTGTGGAAGAATCAAGAGGATTGGATATTTTCCTGGTGATATTGACAAATAGTTCTTGAAGCACCTGGACACTTAAACAACCAGTTTGATCCTCCCACAACGCCTTGATACATTTTTTTGCCTGACTCCGTTTTATGCCTGCAGTTAGATCATAAGCGTAGACAAAAATATTGGTATCCACGAATTGCTCAATGACCACTTCAGCGCTCATGCAAATCCTCGCGTTTCCAATTAATTTTCCCCTTGGTACCAAAATTAAATCCGTGATTTAACATTTCAAAACTTCTCTGTTTTGCTCGTTTGTAATTCTCTTCCCGAGACACTAATTCTTCTAGTGTTTGTGTGAGCAAGCCGGATAACGATGTGTTCTTTTTTATCGCTAGAATCTTAGCTTTTCGAAGTACTTTTTTAGAAAGCGCCAGGGTTACATTTTGTTTTTCCATAAAAATCTCCAGAATCCTAGATCATTACGGAATAGTATATCACGTATTTACGTGAAGATAATATTTTTTTATAATTGATGCCCATGGATTAAATTATTTTTGATTATTTCATGATCCGAACATAGGATTTTGTTATAAAATAGAAATTAATTATTACCAAAGGATATTTAGCGCCTGAAATATCCTTTTTCCCTTATTTAAAAAATACCGCTTCGAACTTCACGCATTTGAAAGCCAAAGGAGAATACCCATGAAAAAACGAACCCTCCTGTTTATTGTTTTGTTTCTATTGGCAGTTTCTTTAGCATGCAGCCTGATGGGTAAACTATCCCAGCCTAAGCCAACCGTTGTTGTGCCGCCAACAGAGGCAGAACCGCAACCCGCTGAAGTTATGCCCACCGCGAACGTCCAATATCTTCCCAATTTATCGGCAAGCGGTTCAGCAGAAATGGTCAGACAATGGGCAATGGAAGCAGTAGCCAGCTCAGAATATGGCAATGATGATTGGTCTGCTGCAAAAGTAGTGGGCGTCACCGATACTTATGAATGCGGCGATAATGTTACTGCCTGGGCATCTTCTGGTTCAGATTCAGTAGAATGGATTAATCTATATATCCATACCCCCATGTACCTGACTGAGATCAATATCGTTGAAACCTACAACCCCGATCAGGTGGTAAAAGTCGAGTTGATCGATATGCAGGGGCAGTATGTTACCGTTTACACCGCTCAACCCAAACAAATCGATAATCCCTGTCCGTATTTCCTCAATATCCCGGTCAGCCAGAGCGATATTCTGTCTCAGGGCGTGCGCGTCACCATCGACCAATCTGTATTAGGTTTGGGCTGGAATGAGATCGACGCAGTTGAAATGGTTGGCACAATAGGCGAGGGTACTCCTACTCGGCCTATCATACCTACCCCATAAGGGTAACATCTTTTTTCGTCATTTTTTGTTATTTTTTCGATTCTTTTTTGTTTGGAATTCAAGAAGAAATTCTCATTTTATCGGTTTTTATCATCGATAGTTTAAGGGCAGCCATTGAATTCCGCATTCTTCCTTGCTTATGCAATCTGCTCAAGGGAGTGAGTTTACAGATTAATTGTCTTATTAGCAGCAAACCCCATCTAAGAAGCATCTGGCATCAGCATAATTGACATTATTAGTGCATTGGGGTTGCTCCACTTTTCGGTCCGGAAACGCAGAGAAGCTTTTAATCATAGGCGTGTGATTGAGGATTGTCATTACTGTGCTTTGTAGTAAAATTCGTCAAATTATTCACCGGATGAATAATCAACCCAATTGAAACTCGGAGGGAGTTTTTTTTCATGGCAGCCAAAGTGATCGTCATCGGAGTAGGGATGGTGGGTGAGCAAATTATCTCCATTCTCAAGGAGCGCAATCTGCCTATGGAATGGCCTCCTAAGGTTTACGCTACCTGGGAAAGAGAAGAAATTCTATCAGGAGAACGTTTCCACGTCCAAAAACTCTCTGCCGACAGCTTCAAAGGGATCGATGTAGCATTGTTTGCTGGAAAAGAAGGCGCCAAAGGCGCCAGTGTTTCCTGGCGGAATTGTGCTGAAGCTGCCGGTGTGCTCTGCATCGATAATGGCAGCGATTTCCGTCTGGATGCCGAAGTCCCTCTCGTAATCCCCGAAATCAATCTGGACGCTATAAAACCCCATCACCGCTTCATTGCCAGCCCAAACTGCTCAACCATCCAAATGGCGATGGTGTTGGCGCCTATCCGTCAAGCTGCCGGGTTACGGCGCGTGGTGGTATCAACCTATCAAAGCGTCTCTGGGTGGGGTGTATCAGCTAATAATGAGCTGCGCCGTCAAAGCGCCCAGGCATTGGATTCGATGGACGCAATTGATTTCAATCCAGCTATCTTTCCAAAACCGATTGCTTTCAACTGTATCCCGCAAATCGATAAATTTACAGAAGATGGTTCCACCAAAGAAGAAATGAAAATGGTGCTTGAGACACGAAAAATCCTGCAAGATGATCGCATTGCCATTTCGGCGACCGCAGTACGAGTGCCTGTATTCGTAGGTCATGGAGAAAGCATCAATATCGAGACAGAGCGCAAGCTCACCGCAACACAAGCCCGGGAAGTTCTCTCGGCGTTCCCGGGAGTTATGGTGATTGATCAACCAAATCCGGTAAATTTGCGCCAAGATCCATTGGAAAGAACCTATCCCACCGCAGAAGATATCCGTAAACCAGATTACCAGGATGCCGTCTTGGTGGGCCGTATCCGTGAAGACCCGACCATCGATAACGGCTTGAATTTATGGTGTGTCTCAGATAATTTACGCAAAGGCGCTGCTTTGAATGTGATCCAGATTTGGGAGGGTCTGCTTAAGCGAGGAATACGCTAAAATCCAAGCTGCTTACCTTATCGTGATTGCTGAAAAACACTTTCTTTACTAAATATCGAGTGTATAAAAAACACTCATAATTCTTTAGAAAAATACTCTACCAACACCCTCCCTAATCGTAAACAAGGGAATTTGAATAAGATTATGGTTGAGAGGTCATTGTGTGAATAATCAAAAGCTTATCCGGTTGATTAATACTGCAATTGAACGTATTGCAGCGTATTTTGTAATTCCCCTGGAAAAACTAGCCTATCGAAATTATTTTGACTATCCCTTTGGGAAACAGCCGTTAGCAGACGCTGATTCTTACCGGAAAATTTGGCAGCAAGCCAGACAAATCGAGTATCCCGAAATCGACCGCTTCGAAAAAGATACAGGTCACGCTATAGACCAAGAATGGTTCCATGATCTAGCATTGCTGACACAGGTGGTCATCAAGCGATCTGATATTTGCTATCAACATGGCAGGCTGCTCTATGCTGAATTATCCAGGTATATAGATCAACACGCTGATCAACGAATCACGATTTTGGAAACTGGCACCGCCCGAGGGTTTTCTGCTTTGTGCATGGCAAAGGCGTTATACGATCAGCAACAGCCTGGAAAAATTATCACTTTCGATGTGCTGCCACACAATGTAAAAATGTATTGGAATTGCATCAGCGATAATCAAGGTGCACAAACTCGCGCTGAATTATTAAAAAACTATCGAGAACTGGTTAATGAATTCATCATTTTTCACCAGGGCGATACAAAAAAGGAACTGGAGAAAATCGAAATTCCCCGTATCCATTTCGCTTTTTTGGACGGAAAACACACTTATGATTATGCCATCTACGAATTTAATTATGTCAGTAAAAGGCAAAAACCAGGGGATATTATCTTTTTTGACGATTACACACCTCAGAAATTCCCCGGGATTGTAAAAGCGGTTGATGAAATCTGTAATAATCACCATTACGGCAAGCAAATCATTCGCATAAGCGAGCAAAGGAGATATGCCATAACGCAAAAAAAACATGGCAATTAAGAGAAAATCCTTGAAATCTTTTTCATGTCCAAAACGGCTTTTATTTTTTGCCGGCTGTCTCAGTATGGCTGTTGCCGTATTCCAGGCAGTGATCAGCTTTTCGCCTGCCTGGAGCCTTTATTTTGGGGCACCAGCCGAGATCGTTTCAAACCGCTGGCTGCTGCTAGTAAGCGGCTTGATTGCTGCGATTATCTTTGGAATATGGGGATTGTACGGATTTTCAGGCGCCGGGTTTCTGCAGCGTTTATTTTTATTGCGGTTGGGGTTGGTGAGTATCAGCGTGCTTTATATTCTGCGCGGCGTTTTTGTTCTCCCCCAATTACTGGCATATTGGGGGTTTTTTAGATCATCCCTGGGATGCACTCTTCAGGATATAATTTCCTCATCAATATCTCTAACTATCGGGTTGATCTTCGCCATAGGTACACTAGGCACCTGGCGGGATCTATCATCTGAAAAGGATGTGTAATTGTATAATCGAGTGAATCATCAAATTGTGGAAAGATTACAATCCATTGCGGGGAAAAACAATGTGTTGTTCGATGCAGAAGCGCTCGAACTGTATTCGCATGATCAAACGCCCAATGTAAAGGCTGATCCTGAGGTCGTCGTGAGAGTGACATCGGCAAACCAGGTAGCGGAAATTTTCAGGCTGGCTCAACAAGCACACATTCCAGTGACGCCGCGTGGAGCAGGTTATGGTCTTAGCGGCGGCGCGATACCCCAGCTTGGCGGAATTGTCCTTTCGACCGAAAAAATGAACCGCATCCTGGAAATCGATAAAGAGAACCTGATGGTCACCGTGGAGCCGGGCGTCATCACTGGCGATATCCACCGCGCTGTAGAAGCAGAGGGATTATTCTACCCGCCTGACCCTGCCAGCCTGGATTCTTGCACAATCGGCGGTAATATCGCCGAGAACGCCGGCGGTCCGCGGGCGGTAAAATACGGCGTCACCAACCAATATGTGTGCGGGCTTGAAGCTGTGCTTCCCAATGGTGAGATCATCCGCGCCGGCGGAAAACTGGTCAAGAATGTGACCGGTTACAGCCTGATTCAGTTATTAATCGGCTCGGAAGGAACGCTGGCAGTGGTTACCAAGATTATTCTGCGCCTGATCCCATTACCAAAGATACAAATTGACCTTCTGGCACCTTACGATGATTTCCAAAAAGCTGCTGATACGGTGAGCGCCATAGTCGCCCAGCGCATTCTGCCAACAACCCTTGAATTTATGGAGCAGGATAGCATTTTGGCGGTGCAGCAGTTATTGGGAAGGGAAGTTCATTTCAATCAAGCTGCTGCCCACCTGCTGATCCAATTAGATGGTAACACCGTTGAAGCAGTCGATGCTGACCTCCAGATTGTAGGCGAGTTGTGTTTACAGCATGGCGCTTTGGAAGTCTTCGTGGCAAAAGACCGCCTCACCAGAGACCGCATGTGGGAAGCGCGGCGCAAGATTATCGAAGCACTCAACCACATGAGCCCGGTCAGCCATATGGAAGATGTAGTAGTACCCCGTTCTGAAATCCCCAAATTATTACGCGGCATTAAAGCCATCGCGGCGGAAAACAAGGTGCGCATCGTCAGTTTTGGCCACGCCGGTGACGGCAATGTGCACGTGAACACGCTGAAAGAATCCATGCCCGATGACCTATGGGAAGCCGTGGTGCCGGTGGTGGTGGAGCAGCTCTACCGCCTTACCCTATCCCTGGGCGGGATGCTTACCGGCGAGCACGGTATTGGTCTCACCCGCAGGCAATACCTGCCCCTGGCGCTGGATGCAGCCCAGATCGAGGTGATGCGCGGCATTCGCCAGGTATTCGACCCTAATAATATTTTAAACCCTGGGAAAATATTTCCTTAAAAGAAAGCTATCACTTATCGGCTTTCAGCTGTCAGTTATTTTATTTCGGAATACACATATTAGTTATGTGCTTTTAATTAATCGATAAACATGTTAGCCTGGGTGAACAGGATAAAAAAGATAAATCTTCATGATTTATTGCCTTCCTAAAAAAAATAACTATCAATATCACGTAGTATGAAAAGGATAATTGAATGAGAGATATACTCGCCAATGCTGCCCAACGCGGCATTCAATATCGCGAGAACCTTGAAAACCGGTCGGTTATTCCCACACCGCAAGCGTTATCGAGGCTTGCAGAATTGGACGAGCCGCTGCCGGAACAACCCACCGACCCGCAAGAGGTACTGCAAATCCTGGATGAAATCGGCTCCCCCGCCACCGTAGCCACTGCCGGCGGGCGCAATTTTGGCTTCGTTATCGGCAGCTCCATGCCGGTGACGCTAGCAGTCAACTGGCTGGCAGGCGCAATGAAGGTACCTGCTAATGCAGCGGCTCAACCTGGCATGGAAAAGCGGCTATGCGCATCAGCGTCTTGTCTTATACCGCTACCGATGAAGATTTTGACCACAGCTTGGATGCAATATTACGAATAGCAGGACAATAAAAAACCAATATTATTTGCAGTCAGCTAATAGCCGACGGCTTTTTCCCCTTTTTCACCTCTCCAACATCGCATACAGCATCACCCCCGTAGCTACCGCCAGATTGAGTGAAGAAGCTCTTCCTTTCATTGGCAAGAAAATCATCTTTTCACAGATGGATGCCTGCTCTTTAGTCAAGCCTTTTTGTTCGCTGCCCATCAACAGGATCGCTGGCTTTTGGTAAGGTATCCCCTCCCGATAATTTTGTTGTGCATGAGCAGAAGTACCCACAACATGATAGTGATTCTGCTGTATCCATTGCCGGAACTCACCGCATGTTGATTCTACAATAACATGCCAGAAAAGCGTTCCCATACTGGCGCGCACGCTTTGGTTATGAAAGGGATCTGCGCCGCCATCCAATAAAATCAACCCATCGGCGTTTACCGCATCGATGGTACGGACAATTGTCCCAATATTTCCTGCATCCTGGGGAGAAACCAATGCCACCCCCCAGTTAAAATTCTGAGGAGATAACTCAGATAAATAATTTACTTTTCTTTGAACTACCGCTAAAATGCCCTGGGGGTTATCTTTTTCAGCCAGGGAAGAAAATGCATAAGCAGATAATTGATAGTGATTAATATTTTTCGCTTTCGCATATTGAATTATTCGGAAAGCGAATTCACTGTTTAACAACTCTGGGGCGTAATATAACGAGTGAATTATGATACCTTTGCCAGCCTGCATAGCTTCGAAGGCTTCCCCCACATGATGAATGCCTTCCACAACAAAAAAGCCGCTATCGCGGCTGCTTTTTTGGGCTTTTATATTTTTAACAAATCTGATCTTCGGATTACTCCGGCTGGTAATCAATTCGTTCATGCTCTGCGTGGCACCCAAGCCAGCACGGTAGTCCCTTCACCTGGCGCTGAGGTTATCTCGACATCACCGCCAACCTTACGGGCGCGTACATGCATGTTGGATAATCCATGCCCTAAAGTGACACTCATCTTACGAATATCGAAACCCTGCCCGTTGTCGGCTATTTCCAATAAAACCCGGTCACGTGTTGTCCATAAATGAATATCTGTTCTGCGTGCCCGTGAATGTTTGGCTACATTTGCTAATGCTTCCTGACAAATATGAAAAAGCGCTGTCGCGTGAGAAGCTGGCAACCCGACTAATTTATCTTCTGGCCCCACCAAAGTGGCGTCGGCAAGCGTATTAGTGCGGTATTCATCCACCAGGCTTTGTAACCCATGCATCAGGTCTTTGCCAACAAATTGCCTGGGGCGTAAATCTAAAATATAAGCGCGGATATCGCGGATCGTTTTATTCAATCCATCAATCGCCTGCTCAATCTTTTGCTGCGCTTCATCAGGATCATCATCCAGAGAAACCCGGGCATAATCTAATGCAAGCCCCACAGCGTATATCGATTGAATGATACCATCGTGCAAATCCATGCCTATGCGTTCGCGCTCTTCAAGGACGGCTAACCGACGGGCTTGCCGATGGAGATGAGCGTTTTCAATAGTAATTGCTGCCCAGGAGCCAATAGCCGACAGCATTTGAAGCTGCCGTTCGGTGAAGTGATGCGATTTAGAACTGGCAAACGCCATAATTCCAACTATATTTCCTCCTGTAGTCATCGGGACAACAGCGATCAATCGCAAGCCGGCACCAGAAACAATTTCGCGTAATTCCGGAATATCTTCACAAGTGGTGTCGCAAACTAACGGTTTTCCCAGATCGGCTACTTTGCCGATCAACCCTTCTCCTATTTGAAATCGCTCTTGATTGAAAAAGGAAGGTGAAATGTTACCGCGATGAAGAGCCAGATGTAGCTCATTAACCGAATCTTCTCGTAGATATATTTCTCCCCCCTCAACCCCCAGATAGGCAACCGCTCGGTTTATAGTCAACTCTAAGATTTCATCCACATCCAGAGAACCGGATAAAGCTGTAGCAAAATCATTGATCAATGCCTGATCTTCGTTTCTTTGGCTTAAAGCTTCATCACGAATTAATAACGCTTCATAAAGGCGGGCATTGTTTATTGCCACTGCCGCATATGCAGCCAGGGTTTCAATCACCCGTTCATCATCGATGGTAAATTCTGGTGCGCCTACCTTATTGGTAAGATAAAGCTGCCCCAGCAGCCGATCTGCCAGCATAATCGGCACCCCCAAAAACGATTCCATCGCAGGATGATTACACGGAAAGCCATAACTGCGCGGATCATTCTGCATATTCGCCAGGCGGATAGTTCGTTTTTCTTTACCAATCGCCCCAATTAACCCTAACCCAGCAGGAGGATTCCCAATCGCTTTAATCTCTGCTTTGGTCATCCCGATTGGAATGAATTCAATCAATTTTCCATCATCATCCACAACCCCCAGCGCAGCATAGGCAGCGTCAACCTGTTCGCGCGCCAGCTTAACGATTCTTTTTAATAATGTTTCTAACGATAAATCCCCAACCAATTCCAGGCTGGCGCGGTGCAGGGCAGCAAGTCGTTCTTCCAATTGTTCACGAGTTAATAGAACCATACTATAATGCCTTAGCTTGCCATATTTTACCCTACTTTTTCAGAGAGAGGAAACATTCAAAATCCTTCAGATTAATTTAATTTCATCCAATTCAATACTATTTTACTCCAATTTGACCCGTTATTTTCTTTGATTTCATCGTCAAATTTCCCTTGAAAAATAAACTGATAGTTTTTGCTACTTTCCCTGATGAATAATTTTGTAGTATTGAATAAATTGCTATTTCGAAGAAATAACAACGCGAGTTTTTCTTAACACAAACTGTTATTCGAATACTGATATTTTTTTGCCAATGACTTCACCAAAAAGTTCAAAATTTCCAGGTTTTTACAAATACACGTTGAAAGAGCGTCAACAAACACTCTTAGAAGCAGGCTGGTTGGATGCCGAAAATCTATCTGTATTATGCGGCGACGCAGGCTTGACGGCATTTCAAGCCGATCATATGATCGAAAATGCCCTAGGTATATTCAGCCTGCCGCTTGGTGTGGCGCTTAATTTTCAGGTTAATGGGCGCGATGTAATCGTACCTATGGTTATCGAAGAACCCTCGGTGGTTGCAGGCGCATCCTTTATGGCAAAGTTAGCTCGTGCCGGCGGTGGATTTAAGGCTTCGGCTTCCCCACCCGAGGTGATTGGGCAGATACAGGTTTTGCATCTTACCGACCTGGAAGAAGCAAAACAAAAAATCCTTACAGAAAAACCGGCATTATTAACTGAAGCCACCGATATCGATCCACTATTAAAAAAACTTGGGGGCGGTGCTCGTGATCTTGAAGTGCGCATTATCGAAAAATCTGCCATTGGCGCGTTTTTGGTTATACATCTGATTTATGATGTCCGTGACGCAATGGGTGCCAATGCGGTGAATACGGCAGTAGAACGGCTGGCTCCCCGCATCGAGGCACTCACCAGTGGAAAAGTCTATCTGCGGATCTTATCCAATCTGGCAGACCGGCGTCTTGCCAGAGCGCAGTGCATGATTCCTCTTAATGAGCTGGCTTTCGACAAATATCTTGGTGAAGAAGTTAGGGATGGCATCATTGCTGCCTGGGCATTTGCCGAAGCCGACCCTTACCGGGCAGCGACACATAATAAGGGCATTATGAATGGAA
>JAAZNS010000148.1 GCA_012798185.1 Chloroflexota bacterium
GGGTAGGGATAATCACTGACTTCTGCCACTGCCGCAGCCAGCTTAAGTGAATTCGCATCTGGCGGTATGCCGCCGGGAAATATTCCCATGGCAGCGCTGTGATAGCTGATAAGTGCTTGGACATGGTGGGAGATTAGGAAACTCATTAAAGCCTGCGTTTCGGGTTCAGATGCCGGGGCGCTGCCGCCGCTGAGTGTTAAATAGTGCCAGCAGCCAGCCCGTGACCAATTGGCTTTCCAAAAAGCAGGCCAGTTATGATTGAGGTCTACGCCGTTTTGGTTAGCCCTGCCATACATATCGTGGCTGCGCGCTTCGCCATCGGGATTGAGCGATGGCAGAATAAACAGTTTTACCTCAGGGGGAATGATTTCTGGGTGGGCAGCCAGGTGGCGGATGAGCTTGTTAGCTAATAGGATCGTATTATATTCGTTGCCGCCATGTATACCGGCTATGATCATGCGTTCATTAGAACCGCTGCCAAAAGTATAAACTTCTAACGGTCTGCCTAATACTGAATAGCCGATGATGGCTGGATTCCCAAAGACCAGCATGGGGGTAGGCGTAGGTGGTGATGTTGAAGAAGGTATGGGTGTGCTGGAAGGCACTAATCCTGTTTGGGGGATTGGAGACGGGGTATAGGTGTAAGTCGGATAGGGTGTTGCCGTCAAGGGTGTGGTAACTGGCAAGATATTTCTAAATACTGGTGGATTGTCGGATTGTGAACCAGCAAAAGCAGACTCCTGCCCGGGATTTTGAAATTTGTTTTCCGGGCTAGAGATGGGTGAGTATAAAGATGCAGGTTTTGTTTGATAGATGAACCAGGCTCCGCCGCCAATAATGCAACCGCAAATGAGACTCATTCCCACCAAGATCATGATTTTATTTATTCTTTTCGTTGGGGTAGAAAGGGATTTCTGAAATGCCATTTTCGGATTATTACAGGATGAGCAGTAGAATATTAGAAATTAATATTTTAAACATCATTAATGACTTCATATATTTTTTGAAAGAGTGCTTATTCAATACTCTTGTTCTGGATATCTCGCATTTCCTGAAATATCTTATCCATAAGGAATGAAAGTGCTATCGGCAGAGCCATCTTCATATAAGTCTACCAGTACATATGCTGGAGGAAAATCTAAATATTCACCGCGCCACCAGTTACCGCAAACAGCGCCGTTGGTGAAATACCATACACCACAATACTGCAGGGTTTCGTGTTGATGGGAGTGCCCGCTTAAGCAAAGGCGGATATTGGGATGCTGCAGGAAAAGCTGCCGAAACCGGCGGGCGTCGATGTGCATCCAAGCAGCAGGAACTACCCAATCGCCGCTGGCTTCATTATCACCATCGAAGAACTCACAGGCGCATAAAATGGGGATATGCGAAGCGATGCAGATTGGCATTTCCGTATCAACTGCCTGAATATCTTTCTCTAGCCATGCGAATTGAGCATCATCCAATTTGCCGATATACGGATATTGTGATCCAGCCTCAGCCTGGAAGTTGCTGTCTAAAACGATGAAATGCCATCCGGCGCGGTCAAAGCTGTAGTAGCGCTCGGGTAAATCCAATTGTTTCAGCGCCATCCCTTTACCATACAGCGGGTCGGATTGTTTATCGGGTGTGGGAGCGCCCCAGCCCCATACATCATGGTTGCCGATGCAGTGAACGATTGGCAATTCGCACTCCTCTTTGATGATTTTGTTGAATGTTTCCCATTGTTTCTCAGTAATTTCCTTGGTGGTTTCCAGCGAATCCATGATACAGTCGCCGGTGTTCAAGAATATATCGGGAGGATCTGCTTGTGCCTGGGCATGGCGGATAGCATTGCGCATACCATTTGGCGCATCCCCCATGGGCATTACGTGAAAATCGGTTAGGTGAGCAATGCGCAGCGCGCGTTTTTTTGGTTTTCCCGTTGGCGGAGCCGTGGAAGGCGATTGAGAAACTGTACAGGCGCTGGCTGCACTCAGGAAAGATAAGCCGGCAACCTTGAGGAATTGTTTTCGGGAAATGGGTGGAATATTCGGCATATCGTTCCTTACTTAAAAATGGTGATCGATTTTTTGATTTATGGATGCTTTTTAGCAACAGCTCAGGTTTTGATGGAAATTCGGAAACTTACCCAAGCTGGCTGGTTACGATTTATTACAGATTGAGCCAATTATACTTTCACTTGGGCTATGATGATGTCCTTGGAGTCCGTAAACAATAAGTTGGCTGCCATCCAAGGACTAAATTGGGCTTGGTTTCCTTTCTATTGGGGAAGAAGGAGCGAGAAAAGAATTAGAAAATATAACTTAAACGCGAAGAACAGATTTTTTGTTTTTTTGGGGGGGTTTGATCAGCAAGCTTTTTGGAGTATAATGTATATACGTATATACAAAGGTTATTTCATCTCAGTATCTTATACTCATTCCATTCTCTATGAATAATTCGCAAACCACACCCAAGTATGTTTTAGCCATTGACCTTGGATCGGGCGGACCCAAGGTGGGCATTGTCGATCAGGAAGGGCAAGTCATAGCCAGTGCCATTGAGCGGAACACCATTCAGTTTTTCCCCAACGGCGGCGCAGAACAAGATCCTCATGAGTGGTGGCAGACGATTTCTCGGGCTGCGAAAAGCGTGATTAGGGCATCTAACCTGCCACCGGAAGCGATATTTGCTGTCACCTGCACCAGCCAATGGTCAGTTACCGTGCCGGTGGATGAAAATGGCGATCCATTAATGAATGCGATCCACTGGATGGATTCGCGCGGTGCCATCTATAACCGCAAGATAACCCAAGGCTTCCCCAGTGTGCAGGGATATGGTTTGTTAAAATTATTAAAATGGGTGAATATGACCGGAATGGTGCCAACCCAAACCGGATTAGATGCCATGGCACATATGCTCTTTATAAAGCACGAGCGGACGGAAATTTACCGCAAGACCTGGAAGCTGCTGGAACCGATGGATTATATCAATCTGCGATTGAGCGGTAAATGTGTCGCATCGCAGGTCACGGTGATCCCAATGCAGCTGGTTGATAACCGGGTGCAAAATCCCGGAGATTACCAGCCATGGTTATTAGAAGCTTCGGGCATTGATAAGTCGAAATTACCGGAATTGGTGCCCAATGGGCAGGTAATTGGAAAGATATTGCCATCCGTTGCTGAGGATTGGGGTTTATCCCGTAATACTGATGTAATCTTGGGCGCCAACGATAACCAGACTGCGGCTATTGGCGCTGGAGCAGTACTGGATTACGATTTTGCGGTGGTGATGGGATCGTCGGGGTTTTTGGCAGGGCATTTACCCTTCCGTAAAACAGATATTTTTCACATGCTCACCACGCTGCCCAGCCCTTTGCCTGACCGGTCGTTATTCTGGGGTGAATTGGGCAACTCGGGAAAAGTATTGGATTCTTTCCTTAATAATTTGATTTACGGAAAGGATAGATATTCTCAGCAGCCAAACCCCGATGATGTATATGACCGTGCTAATGAGATGGCAGAGCAGGTGGTTCCGGGAAGTGATGGGGTTCTTTGTATGCCCTGGTTTAATCCACCCTTGGGTCCGCAAGAGGACCGTTATATGGGAGGCGGTTTTCTCAATCTTAATCATAAAACTACCCGCGCTCACCTGACTCGGGCGGTCTATGAAGGGATTGCATTCAATTGGAAATGGCTGATTGGACCCTCGCAAAAATTTGCTGGAAGGAATTTCCCCTACCTCCGTTTGGGAGGCGGCAGTGCCCAATCTGAAGTGCTGGCGCAAATCATGGCCGATGTCATTGGATTGCCAATGCATTGTTTAGCTGACCCCCGCAACGCAAATGTATTGGGAGCAGCTTTGCTGGCTTTTTATCAGGCAGGCATATTATCGCTTGAAGAAATTCCCGGAAAAGTAAAGATTGCTAAAGTGTACGAACCGCGGCAGGAATACCGGGAGTTATACGAAAAGATATTTAAACAATTTTTGGCAAGCTTTAAGGCGTTACAGCCAATTTATCATAAACTGAACAAGTGAATCTAATTAACCAGGAGAATATCATGACAGATCAATCTGCAGCGAGCTTTTTTGGAGACATGTACCCCTATCGTAATCGGTTGAGAACAAATGCAGCCTTTCCCGAAAAAGGGCGAGATCCAGAAGAAGTCTATGAAGAATTATTAAAAATGTCTGGTGAAGAAGATAAGAAATGGGAAACCGGGCAAGTTTCCGGCACTATGTATCACGGCGGCAAGCCGCATTATGCATTTCTTAACCGGGTATTCAGTCTGTTTTCATACGTTAATTTACTCCAGCGCGATCTATGCCCCAGCGGGACGAAGTTCGAAGCGGAGATTGTCTCTATGACGGCGAAAATGCTCAATGGTGATGCAGCCCGAGCAATGAATGACCAGGATGAGGTGGTCGGCGTGGTTACCTCTGGAGGAACAGAGAGTATCTTTAACGGTGTGTATGTTCACCGGGAATGGGCGCGTGAAGAGAAAGGGATCACCCAACCCGAAATGGTGGTGCCGACTACGATCCATCCAGCGTTTGATAAAGCAGCCCATTACCTGGGCATCAAGATCATCCATGTGCCAGTGAATCAAAATTTCGAAGCGGATGTTGCCGCGATGCGTAAGGCGATCAACCGCAACACCATCATGGTTTGCGGCTCAGCAGGCTGTTATCCATACGGAATTATCGATCCACTGAAAGAGCTTTCCGATTTAGCCCAAGAATTCAAGATTGGCATGCACGTAGACGGCTGTTTGGGAGGGTTTATCTTACCGTGGGTGGAAAAATTAGGATATGATATACCTCCTTTTGATTTCCGTTTGCCAGGGGTCACTTCAATGTCGTGCGATACTCATAAATATGGATACGGATTAAAAGGGACGTCGGTGGTTTTAGTGCGAAACCGAAAATTGCGCCGCTATATGTTCTTCTCCAAAGCCGATTGGCCCGGCGGTGTGTACGCTTCTCCCACCTTTCAGGGCAGCCGCTCGGGTGGTCTCTCGGCAGCAACCTGGGCAGCGATGGTTACGATGGGTGAATCGGGATATTTGGAAGCAGCCCGCCGAATTATGACCACCGCAGATAAGATCCGTGCAGGGATTGCGCAAATCCCTGAGATTCAAATAATGGGTAAATCGACGTTTTTAATCGCTATGACTTCCAATGTCGTTGATATCTATCATGTGAACGATTATCTTGCCAGCAAAGGTTGGCGGATGAATGGCTGCCAGCTTCCAGCGGGTTTTCATTTTTGCATCACGCTGCCGCAAACTGAGCCTGGAATTGCTGAGCGTTTCATTGAAGACCTTAAGGCTGGCGTGGCTTATGCTAAAAATCCCGCCCAGCCGATGCCAATGAGCGGCGCTTTATATGGATTATCGGGAACAGCAGACGGTAAAGAAATTCTAAAACAAGGCATGGTAGCTTGGCTTGAAGCCACATATGAATTATAGGCTTTTTGTGACTGCTCAGACAGCTTGGGTGAATTACACCTATAATTCGAGGTGTTTCTGCTTCAGTCTGAGCAGTTACGGTTTTTTTAATGAAGACAACGAAAACGAATAAAATATTCAGTAAACATTGAAACCGGGAAAAACAAATGAGCCGGGCAGGAAAGGTGGAATGGAAATAAATATTGCCATCGATAAACTATCCAAGGTGCCGTTTTACCATCAACTCAAACAGGCGATCCTGACTGCAATCGAGTTAGGTGATCTCAAACCAGGCGATATGCTGCCAAGTGAATTCGCTATAGCGGAACGGCTGGGCATCAGCCGTTTAGTGGTCCATCGCGCTTTACGGGAGCTGGTAACCGAGGGTACGCTGGAACGCAGGAGAGCAATAGGCACATTTGTGGCATTACCTGAGAAGCGTGAATTCCTGGTAGAAGGGGCACTGTTCAGTTTATCTGAGGGATTGGCGAAAAGCGATTTGGAATTTACGAACCGAATCATAACCCAGGAGGTCATCCCAGCTGCAGGGGAAATATTACAGTCATTACATCTGTCTGAAGGCGCAAAAGTGGTACATCTGATCAGCCTGCGGTTTATCCAAAAGTTGCCTTTTGCGGTTGAGGAGATGCATTTTCCCTATGAACGTTTCCCTGATATGGCGACCCTTGATTTGAATAATTGTTCCACTTATGCCACCCTGGAAAGGGTTTATTCAGCGTATCCTGTTGAAGTAATCGAC
>JAAZNS010000014.1 GCA_012798185.1 Chloroflexota bacterium
AATCCAACGGGCAGCCAAAGCGAAAGTTTATCCAATTTCAGCTCAGCGCCGCCAGGAAAAACCGGTAGAAAATACTGCACCCCGCAAGACCCGTCATTACACGAAAACAGACAAAGTAGTTGTGATAGGCGCTTCCACTGGAGGTCCCCGCGCTTTAAGCACAGTGGTTCCTCAAATACCTGGAGACCTGCCTGCCACGTATTTAATCATCCAACATATGCCCGTCGGGTTTACCCGCTCGCTTGCCGAACGCCTGAATAATATTTCGAATATTGAAATCCGCGAAGCAGCGCCCGGTGATTCGCTCGAAGTTGGCAGAGCTTTATTGGCGCCAGGTGGTTTTCATATGGTCTTGGATCAAAATAATTGCATTTCGCTTAACCAAAATCCACCCGTTCATGGTGTGCGCCCAGCGATCGATGTCACCATGATCTCGGTTGCTCAAAAGTTTGGCGCATCCACAATTGGAGTTGTACTTACTGGTATGGGAACAGACGGCACAAATGGCGCGGCATTAATTCACAGTTCCGGCGGATATGTCATCGCCGAAGACGAATCGACCTGCGTGGTTTGGGGAATGCCGCGTAGTGTACAAGAAGCCGGTGTAGCCGATGTCATTGCTCCGCTTCACGAAGTTGCCGGTGAAATTCAAAAGGTATTCTAAATGGAACTCGAAACATATGCTCAAATAAAGACCAAAGTAAAAAAGCTGCTCGATCTTAATCTCGATCATTATAAAGATGAACAAATGAGAAGGCGGCTCGATTCCTGGTTGGTGAGAAACGGTGCAAAAACTTGGGATGAATATTTTATCCGTATCAGCAAAGACCCCAAAGAACTTTCCCGTTTCCGCGACTATTTGACCATTAACGTATCTTCCTTCTTCCGCGATCCTGAACGATGGCAAAGCTTAAAAGAAACAGTTATTCCAAAGTTATTTAAGGAAGCCCGCCAGAGGAATCCTCAAAACCCTACCTTGAATATCTGGAGTGCCGGCTGTTCGATCGGACCCGAACCATATACCCTGGCAATGCTCCTGGATGATGTATCGGCATATCATAATCACAACATTTTAGCAACCGATTTCGACAAAGGTGCTCTGGCAAAAGCGCAAAATCGAGGACCATATACAGCAGAAGAAGTACAAAATCTCACGGCTTCGCAAAAACTCAATTATTTGCAGCCGGGTGGTCCTCCCTATTATGTCGCCGAAAAAATTGCAAAAAGAGTTAAATTTAAAGAACACAATCTGCTTAGTGATCCCTTTCCGCAAAACTTAGATTTAATCGTCTGCCGGAATGTGGTCATTTATTTTACCGGCGAAACGAAAGATATTCTATACCGTAAATTCCGTGACGCTTTAAGGATGGGCGGGATTCTATTCGTTGGTGCAACCGAAATCGTTCCCCGACCGTCAGAAATTGGTTTAAAAGGAAGCGGAATATCCTTCTACGAAAAGGTATAACGCATGAATACCATACTGGATAAATTAATCGCCAGGGTCGGAGAATTGCCTCCCATCCCTATGGTAACCCAAAAAGCCTTAGACGTAATCCGTGACCCCGACTCAAGCATGGGAGAGCTGGCAAATATCCTGTCGATGGACGAGGCGATGACCAGTCTGGTTTTACGATGGGTGAACTCCGCTTATTATGGGTTAAAGTATCCAGTATCCACCGTTCAACAAGCGGTCACGTTTCTCGGGCAAAGAACATTACACAGTCTGGTATTAGCAGCTTCTGTTGCTTCCCTGTTAGACCGGGCAGCTCCCGGATACGCCCTGGAAAGAGGAGAGCTTTGGCGGCATTCGATTGGCGTTGCCGCCGGAGCACGCTTAATTGCCGCCAAATTCGGCCAACGCACTGCAGAGGAGGCTTATCATGCAGGGCTCCTTTGCGATATTGGAAAATTAGCGTTTGAGGTTCTTCTGCGCGACGTCGATATGAACTCTGAAGAATGGCAATACGGAGATTTTAAAGAGATGGAAACCATCCATTTTGGCGTCGATCATGCTACCCTGGGCGCTGAAATGGCTCGCCGGTGGCGCCTGCCTGCCATTTTGGTCGATGCAATAGCTCACCACCACAATCCCTCCGAAGCCGCAGAAGCAGGTATCTTAGCCGCTGCTGTCCATGTAGCCGATGCCGCAGTCATGTCTTTGGGCATCGGGATTGGCAAAGATGGTCTTCAATATGTTGTGGATGAAGCAGCATGTGAAAGGGTCGGCTGGAATGAAAGTATGTTCTCCGATCTTTCGGCTCGGATCGTCCCCTTTGTGGAAGAAGCTGATAAATATATCAGGGCGAGGAGAAAATAATGAACGTAAAAATACTCAATCCTTTCTTGGAAGCCGCTGCAGAGGTGGTAGCAACCGAGTGTAAAGTAAAAGTAACCCGCGGCAATCTCACCCTGCAAAAGTCGGCGATGACCTCCGATGAAGTAACCGTCTTGATTAGCCTGATCGGCAAGGTTCAAGGGGTGGCATTGTACGGAATGTCAATTCAAACCGGTTTGGGATTGGTTTCTCGAGTGATGGGGCAAACCTTCACCGAGTTCGATAGTCTGGCGCAAAGCGGCATTGCCGAATTAGGCAATGTAATATCAGGCTGCGCTACAGTCAAACTGTCGCAGGCTGGTTATACCGCCGATATTTCACCTCCTACCCTGG
>JAAZNS010000149.1 GCA_012798185.1 Chloroflexota bacterium
ATGGGGCAATATCGGGATACAGGCGGCGCAGCAGCTGAGGGCGCAGCGTTGAATTGGGATTTTTTGCCCAAAATCGGCGGATGCACGCTTCCTTGAAAATATCATAACCTGCTAAGAATTCGTCGGCTCCTTCACCCGTTACGACAACTTTATATTTTTGATTCTGCACCAATTTGGAAAGCAGAAACATAGGAGCAGGCGCAGTACGCAGTAATGGTGTCTCTGCATGCCATACCACCTGCGGAAACACCTTCCCGATATCCTCCTGGTGAGCCAGCATGGTGTGGTGATGAACGCCAAGAACCTTTGCCATGAGCTGCTGATAACGGCTCTCGTCGAAGCTGTTGTCTTCGAAGGCTATCGAAAATGTTTCGAGTTGGTTGTTGAAATGCTGCTGGATTAATGCCGTTGTGAGCGAGGAATCCAAACCGCCGCTTAAATAGGCTCCCACGGGAACATCTGCCCGCAATCGTATCCGGATGGAATCGATGAGTAAACTTTCGAATTCCTCCAGCTTTTTCGATTCCCATCCTTTACGCTCACGGGAGGCAAATGGTGGTGATTCCTCTTCTTCAAAATCCATTGTCCAATAAGGTTGGATGCGGATTCTTCCATCTCTTGCGATCAGGTAATACGCAGGCGGCAGGATATGGATGCCGCGAAAAATTGTTTCGGGTGGCAGGACGCTCCAATATGTAAAAACCTGCTCGAGTGCCCAAGGGTCGATCTGTGCCTGTATATTTGGATATGCCAGCAGCGCTTTGATTTCAGAGCTAAATAACAGACGCCCATTTTTGAGTGTATAGAACAATGGACAGATTCCTGCCTGGTCGCGCGCCAAAAAAAGCTGTCTCTTTTTAAGATCCCAAATTGCCAGCGCATATTGACCGTTGAGAACGTTCAAGCAGCCTGTTCCGAGTTCTTCATAAAGATGTAAAACTACTTCGGTATCACTTTGAGTGGAAAACGTATGTCCTTTCTGTTCCAGATCGGGGCGTAATTCGATATAGTTAAATATCTCGCCGTTGAATACGATCCACAAACTGCCATCTTCATTGCCAATTGGTTGAATGCCGCTGCTCAAATCTATAATGCTCAGGCGTGCATTTGCAAGTCCGATCTGAGAATCATGGTATAAACCAAACTCATCTGGTCCGCGGTGCTGGATCATACCCAGCATATCCAACAATATTTCTGGTTCAGGAGGGAGGTTTTCGTGCAGATTTAGTATTCCGGCTATGCCGCACATGGTTATTCCAGGATTTTTTTACTTTTCAATAAGGATTTTACGATTTTCCAGTTGGCATTAAGCGGCATTTTTTTTATGATACTTACCTGGTGGGGAATCATATAACGCGGCATTACCCGGCTGCAATGAGCAAGAATGTCATTAGTTTGCAAGGGGGAACCAGCACGCAGGGTAACGAATAGATGGATCGCCTCGCCATGAATCAAATCGGGTTCGCCTACCGCGGCTGCTGAAACAATATCAGGAAGCGATAAGACATGCGATTCAATTTCCTGGCTGCTAATTCGGTAGCCCTGGCTTTTAATAAAATCACTTATCCGATCGACGATGGTAATGTAGCCATCTCTATCGACTGTGGCGAGGTCTCCGGTGCGTAATACACCGCCGGGAAATTTTTCATTTGTGGCTTGCGGATTATTCAGGTATCCAGGGGAGATATTATCACCGCGGGCAATGATCTCACCGACCTGCCCAATTTCCACCGGACGATTGAATTCATTGACCACCGATAATTCCACGCCAGGCAATCCTTTACCGATGGACCCCAATTTGAGTTCCAGCATTTCCGGCGGCAAACATGAGAGACGGGCAGTGGCTTCGGTCTGCCCGTACATTACGAAAATTTCTGCCTGGGGCAGGGTATCGATCAATTCTTTCAGCAGTACTTCGTGCAGTTTGCCGCCCGCTTGCTGTACTTTATAAAGATAAGGGAAGATACGTTTTCTAAATGATGTATTGCGTAATAAGGTTTGATAGGTGGATGGGACGCCGGCAATGGCAGTACAGGCGGTTTGATCCATTAGATCCAACACTATCTCGGGGTAAATAAAATTATTGGCAAGCACCAGAGTTCCCCCAATGCGCAAGTGGGTATGAAGCAATGAAGTGCCAAAGCAGTAATAAAAAGGCAGTATTACCAGAATTCTCTCTTCCGAGGTTATCCCCAAAGACGCAATGATCGATTCGGTGTTGGCGCGAATATTTTTATGCGTAACCCGTACCACCCGCGGCATGGCTGTCGTCCCAGAGGTGAACATCAGAGCAGCATCTTGGTTTTCATCAACCTGTGTAATGACCGGCGCTTGATTAGCTCCTGGAACCGCCAATAGGTCTTCAAAGATAACAGGCAGATGTTGAGACAGAGCTTGAGTGTATTTTTTATAATAACGCCGCTCAGCGCATAAGGCTTTACATTGCACAAACTGTTCGTTTTTGCGAAGGTCTTCCGGCAAAATAACCGGGGCGAAGGGAACTGCAACGCCTCCCAAACCCATGACAGCCAGATACGATACAACCCCAAAAAAAGAATTACCTGCCAAAATGCCCACCCTGTCGCCGGGGTGAATATCCAGTGACAGCAGATGGAGACCCAATTTACCTACTGCATGGCGTAGATCGCAGTAAGAATACTCGATTCCGCCAGCCATGATGGCTGTATTATCGTTTCGGGCGTTTTCCAGCAGGAATTCGGTAATGTTCATAAGCCGCCGCTCTTGCTGCGATTGATATATGCTGCCAATTTGTTAATGGAATCGAAATTATCGGGGATAATATCCTGGTCTTTTATTGAGAAGCTGAACGTTTCTTCCAAAAACATCACCAGCTCTAAAACACTGGTGGAATCGATGATGCCTTCATCAAGAAAGGATGCGTCATCTGAATAGGGAAAGCCGTCGCTTCGATACAGGATGTTGCAGGCTATGTAATCACGAAGTTTTTCCTTGATCAAATCCATCCATTTTTACCTTTTATCTATTTGATGATGATGGGAAGAATTGAATGATACAGGATGACGTTCAATGCTTTCTGGGAAGAGTTATTTGCCCAATTATCGTCATCGATGGCTAAAGAGGCAATACCCGCGGTGTTGGTAATCGTGCCGGTAACGGTTGGGGCATAAACTTGAATATTAATTGGCGGGTTCACGCCAACCGATAAAGCCGGCCTAGAGCAATCGACCTGGTAGCCGGTTTTATTACACATCCAACCTGTTCCTGCAGCATTATTGAAAACAACTGCGGTGGGCAAGGTATCGCTAACTACAATTGAAGTCGATTGACTTGGTCCAGCGTTATAAATGTTTAACTGATAGGTAAATAATTCGCCAACATGAACCAGGCTTGGTGTAACACTTTGAGTAATCTCAAGGTCGGCAAGAGGTGCTAAAACATCTATATCGGTGGCTGTATTATTAGCGGTTACCGTTTCGATTGCCCCGAAAGGCGGTATGATAGTGGCAGTATTGGTCAACCAGCCAGTGGCGGCGGGTGAAATGGTGGTGGTCACAATGACCGTAACTATCCCGTCATCTGCCAGGTCTACACCTAAATTTATTTCTCCATTGCCAGAGATTTCGTCACAATTTGACCCGGGATTTGCAATGCATGTCCAATTGTGATCGCTCATTTGAGGGGTAAGAGGATCGCTCAATATGGCATTATTTATTTTACCGGGGCCGGCATTGCTCAATGTAATGGTATAAGTGGTCGTTGCGCCGGGAACAGCAGTTGTGTGATTATCAGTTTTACTGATCGAGAGATCGACCGCGCTGTATTCATATGCCCCTACATCACAGATTTCGCTTCCATTCCCGTCGCTGTCTACATGGCGGAATAACCCGCGCTGATCGAATTCCAGGAGATTCCCCAAAACATCAGTGCAGCCTGCAGGATTTCCGCTGTCGATGGCAGGGCTGGTGTAGGGTAATGCGTGCGTGAACGTCGGTCCGCCGTTATCTTGAAGTGGACCAAGCAATGGGTCTACCGAATTTTGATCGCCGGTACCGCTCAAAGCGCAAGAGCCATCGCTGCTGATGTTATAACCGAGTGAGGTGATCGTTCCAAAGCAATTATTACCGCTTAAGCTGGCATCGATCAGGCTGTTCTTTATCGAAAATAAACCGTTATTATAGATATTTCCTCCAAAGGCGGCGCTGTTTTGAATAATGGTCGCGCTTGCCAGGGTGGAGGTTACCGTGTTGTAAATTCCCCCGCCATATAAGCCTGCGGAATTTCCGCTGATTGTGCTGTTTTCAAGCGATAATGTGTTGGTAATGAATAATCCGCCGCCAATATTTGGCGCATAATTACCGCTGATTGTACTGTTTGTTAGTGTTAATGGCCCTCTGGCATAAATGCCGCCGCCTTCCAAGCCAGCGGTATTATTTGCGATGGTTGTCTGGTCTACTGCCAATGTTCCTGTCGATCCGATGCCTCCGCCATGATAAGATGTGGTCGTATTGCTGAATATGGCAGAGTTTTGTATTTGCATCATTCCATCGTTATTGAAAATGCCGCCGCCGTTGCTTTGAGCATAATTATTAAATATTTCACTTTCGGTGATCATAACAACTCCGGCGTAACTATCGAGGCCACCTCCGTTTCCATTGAGTTGATCTGAATCGTTTTCTTTGATAACTACATTATTTATGGTGAGATTGCCCCCATTATTGAAGATGCCTGCTCCGCTGGAAACATTGGCGCCGTTTTGAATGGTTAAACCTGAGATAACAACTGTCTTTGCCACAGGCAGGTTAAAAACCCGGTCCAGATTATTTCCGTCAATGATGGTGGTTGCTGGACCGGCGCCCTGAATGGTCAGGTCATCGCGAATATCCAAATCACCGGTGAGTGCGTAATCTTCGGCAGTTCCTTCGATAGTTAATGAATATGTTCCGGAAGGGAGTAAAATCGTATCGCTGCCGGGTAATGCATTGGCAGTTTGAATGGCAGCCCGCAGGGTACAGACAAGATTTCCCGATGCAGTCTCGCAAACGCTGTCTGATAGATTAGCGTCCACTGCATCCAGCGTGCTGTTCACTGTGATCGAAACTGAGGGCTCTGCATTTACGGTGATGGTTGTTTTCCCTGTTCCCAGAGTAATAAGTGCCATGATTAAGGAAACTCTTACGGTTAATCTAAAAACCATTTTTATTTGAGATAACATTTGGAAAATCATCATTCTTTCCTTCCGATAATTATCTTATTTTGGGGCTAAGGTAAGTCTTGCCCCAGACGATTTGCTAAAGCAGATAGTTCTGGATGATTTTGAGATTGCCACCACCAGGCATATGCCGATAACTCATCCTTAACTTCTGGGAATGGCAACAAAAGCTGGCGTGCAGCCGGCAATTGACCCTGCCAGGCATACGCATAACCTAATGTTTTTTTGATACCGCGATGATCGGGAGCTTGTGAGAAGGCTGGCTCTAACAAATCTTCTGCCTTATTATATTCGCCTTTGTCCAAAGCAATCAAGCCTAATCGATGAAGGGCGGTGCGGTTGGATGGATACCATTGCAGC
Organism: Chloroflexota bacterium; assembly: GCA_012798185.1. Classification (GTDB taxonomy): domain Bacteria; phylum Chloroflexota; class Anaerolineae; order Anaerolineales; family UBA4823; genus JAAZNS01. Next base: position 5,552 of record JAAZNS010000149.1, read on the forward strand.
GCTTGGATAAAATATCCCGATATTTTTTCGAATTCTATTGTATGGGTATCTGCTTTTTCCAATTTCTCGGGCCAATTGGAAAGCTCTACCCTAGACATGGCAACAGCTCCAAAATTGGCTGCCAGTTTTGAGCAGATTGGTTTTCTCCCCAAAACCGCTAAAAATAAAAGAATCCCTATGATCGAGCCGGTAAATAGTTTGTTGTGAACAAGGCTGACCCTGCGGGCAGGGTCGGATTGATTTGGGAAATAAGCGGTTGCCAGTCCACTGATAATGAACAGCAGCGGTGTTCCCTGCTGCCCATAAAATGCATCATCCACAAGTCCATGCAAAGCCATTGTCCCTAAGCTGGTCATCAGCGCAAGCTGCATCATGCTGGTATATTCATGCTGATTTGACGCCTTAAATAAGAGCCGCCAGGCAGTGAAAAGAAGAATGATGCAAAAAGCAATCAGCCCGAATAATCCCTGTTCAAGGGCAATATCCAAAAACATGTTATGGCTATAGCCGTATTTGAAAAAAGGGATAAGCAGCATATAGCGGGAATAAAGCCCTGGGAAGGATGCTAATCCGCTGCCAGTTATCAAGTAGTCATCTACTAACCACAAGGTATCGCGTGCAATTTCTACTCGAATTCCGCCTGTATCGGAACCAGGAAGGGAATCTATTAATTTATTAATGCCACCTGCACGATCGACGAAGAAAACCAAGAGAGAAATGGTTGTTATTACAAAGACCGCTATGCTGAATTGGAATAGCTTTTTCGAAGTAGATTTTTTGATCAACGAAAAAATGACCCACCATACCGTGAGTGAAATTGCTGTAATCAGCGCCAGCCAGGCGCCGCGTGAGCTGCTCATTGCCAGTCCGGCTGCTGAAGAAACAGCCAAAAACAATGATAATAATACAGGAATAATCTGCCTGTTATGCCAGGTTGTAATTCCTAACGCGGTTTGAACCGGCAGCAGCACTGCCAAAATTCCGCCTACCGAATTGTGCTGTAAAGTTAGAGGGAGCGAAAATTGACGGATTTTTATCCACCAGACACTCGCTTGTGATATTACCGGAAGATCGGCAATTTGCAGGTTAAAATTGTTGGAAAACAGAAAAGCCAGCGACAACCCACACCCGAACAATGAAATTCCCCATGATATCCAAGAGAAATATTTAGAATGTGTGCTGGAGATGATATAAAAAAAAAGCGCTGCTCCAATGAGGGTGAAAAATTTCGTCCAGGCAACCTGCCGGTTATAGGCGGTCCAAATTCCTATCATTCCAGTCATCATAAAAAGAAGCAGCCATATATCGATTGAAGTACGTTTGAATAATCTGCCGGTAAAAAGGAAGCGTAAAAACCAGGGCGAAACCAGAATCAATAACCAAACCGCGGAGCGTTCCGGGTTCAGCAGCCAGGTGGCAGCACAAAAAGTTGTCAGGATCAAGCATAACCAATCGAAGTGAGCGCTTGAAACCCAACGTGCCGCTGCATGCCCCATAATATGAATTTTATCCACCGATTTGTACACCTAAATTGGAGGCTAATTCGCTAGAAATCGGTTCTTCTTTTTTTGTTGACCAGGTCAGATGCTGCCAGCCAACGCTTAGCGCTGATTTCACGGTAGACCAATCTGAAAGCAACATTTTTAGGTACGTGAACATCGGACCTGGGCGGAATGCCCATTCACGGAAGGCGCGTTTTTGCCAATACAGCAAACGCTCAGCTGAAAGATTTGGATAGTCCAACACAGTGCCCTTATCCATATCGACTTGTTCCCAACGTGTACCTGGCCGGAACCAGCCATTCTTTACAACCTCAAAGAAGAATGGTGTTCCCGGGTAGGGTGCAGCCACGTGGAAAAGAGCAATATCCAGAGGCAGTTTTTTTGCGAAATCGATCGTCTGGCGGATGGTTTCCTCGGTCTCGCCCGGCAAGCCGATGATGAAATAGCCCCAATTTTTAATGCCTGCCTGACGCGCCCACCGCAAGGCGCGTTCGGCTTTAGCAGGATCTGCGCCTTTATGGGCATTTTTTAAAATTTGCTCGTTACCGCTTTCGATGCCCCAAGAAATCAGCCAATTGCCAGCTTTGCTCATCATGCGCAGCATTTCCTCGTCCACATAATCCACACGGCTGTTGGACATCCAGCGTATGTTGATCTTTTCATCGATCATGCGCTGGCATAATTCCATGACCTGGTCACGGTTCACGGTAAACAAATCGGAATACATATGGATATTATTGATTCCTAAGTTTTTTAGCTGCCATAATTCTTTCATGATCAATTCTGGAGAACGCAGACGGGCAGAAAACTGGTAGCTGACGTGTTTAATGCAATAAATACACCCTGCCGGGCATCCGCGGCTGGTGAGAATAAAGGTGAAAGGTCCTTTGATCAGCGGCATCCGATAAGCCTGCAGGGGCAGCAGATGATGAAGCGGGATAGGAAGATCATCCAGGTTTTGGATGAACGGCCGCGGCTGGTTGAGGATGATTTCATCGCCTTTGCGCCAGGCAAGCCCTTTGATGCCGTGCATATCCACTGTGCCGTCTTCTTTAAGCGCTGGGCGATAACCGCCGTCTTTATCGAATATACATTGAATTTCTGGAGGACGCTGGTTGATTTTCCCTTCCAGATGATCGAGTAAATCTCTCAAAGTCAGGTCGGGCTCACCCACTAATGCATAATCCAGACTGGGGAAGGGCCGCATGGTTTCACGGGGAATTGGCGTAACATGCGTGCCAAACGCAATGGTTACCGCGCCGCGTGCCTTGGCAAGAAAAACGCCATACATATCGTTTTCTAGTGTGGGTGCAGTAAGCTGGGTGAGGTAATATTTGGGCTGATAACGGTCGATGAGCTTGGTGAAAGTATGCCAGCCCATACGCTCGGCGTTAGCGTCGATGATTTTTAATGTGTATGCGGGGTGCAGCAGAGCTGCCATCTGAGCTAGTGAAACTTGCGGCCAAACCATATTTTCCCGCGAGCGGCGCCCTACCCGATGCTGGGTGCGAATCCAATAACCGCCATCGGGTGTGGGGGGGTTGACCAACAAAATATCTACAGCTTCTGCCGAACGAGGCGCGCTCAATAATCCCTGGCGGACGATATCATCCGCATTGGGAAAGTTCACCAACCGTAATTGTGGGATGCGACGCGTCCCAAGGTTTTCATTGAATGCATTTTGATTATCACTCATTGGGATTTCTCCTTTGGTCGAATACGAATAAAAAAAACTAACGGTAAAGTTAATCTAGATTGGTTATCGGTGTATCTGCCCTGCCATAATTTAAGCAGTGACTTAATGGTTAATTTGATTATTTCCATTCCCGCTGGCTTAATTCTTCCAGCACGCGCATCAGGATCCAATAAAGGGTGAGCTGAACGCCGATTAATATCCCCATCGCGCTGCCTAACAAATACAGCCACAGACGGGCAATCTCCCAACCGGAAATGCCCAGCGCAAGGCTAACCCCGCCTAATGCAAGCCCTCCAATTACAGCTAATATACCCAGCCAGCCGAAATGATGATCGAGAGAGGGATTGAAAATTGGCTTGCCAAATAACCCTTGTCTGATTGGTCTTTTATAGAACAATGACACCAGATAATTGAAAGTCGTTCCCAGGGCAAAGATGCTGATGCCGGCAACACCTGAGACCATGGCAGCATACATTACGGCAACTCCCCAGGGACCGAGCGAGGTAATGCCACTTAACCGGGTGATCAATAACCCCAAAGCCACCAGGGCAGCAACGCTCATTCCGCTCAATCCGATCAATCCAAATATGCGTACCGGATTATAGGTGAGTACTGTCCAGATAATCGACTGCAGGAAAATCGATCCATCTCGAAAAACACTAAGCTTGGAACGTCCCATTCGTTCATTATACGGGATAGGCACTTCGACCATGGTGATGCCTTCGTGTAAGGCGCGGGTGCTCATCACCGGGGTTAAATTCAAGCCATCCGGCAGGGGATACAAACGCTCAAGTGCCTCGCGTTTAAAGACGCGCATGCCGCTAGCGCTATCGGAGACCGTTTTTCGTCCGACTAAAGTGAGCAAAGCCGCAAAAAACAAATTGCCGATGCGCCGGGTAATGGGCATTTGACTTTTTTCGCCTGCCATGCGCGAACCAATGATTAAATCCCCGCCGTTGCATGCTTCCTGGCATAGCTGTGGGAAGTATTCCGGCGGGTAGGTTCCATCGGCATCCAGAAACCCGATCAGCTCGCCTTTTGCATGTGAAAAACCAGTTTTTAGCGCAGCACCGTATCCTTTATTTTGAGGATGGCGGATCAGGCGCACCCCTTCCATCTTACTGAGAATTTCTGCGGTTTTATCACGCGAGCCGTCATCGACCACCAATAATTCAAGCTCGTCTATGCCAATTTGCGCCAATTCGGGTTTTATTGCCAAAACCCGTTGAACTATATTTTGAATGCCTGCTTCTTCGTTATAAGCTGGAATTACTACAGATAAAGTTTTCATTTGCGAGCCTCCAATGACTCGGTGAAATAAACGGGAAGATCATTGTTTGTTATCGTATTTTGATCGATTTGTTTAACCAGGCGGGCAGGCACCCCTGCAACGACGGTATGAGGTGCCACATCACGGGTTACAACTGCCCCGGCTGCCACAATAGCACCCTTACCAATGTGGACGCCATCGGTGATGATGGACCCAGCCCCCAGCCAAACATCATCTTCGATAATAATCCCCTGAGCAGTGATACCCTGATCCACAAATGGCCGGTTGGGGTCGCTGAAAACATGATTCACCGCCAAGATTTGGGTAAATGGCGAAGTGTAAACCCGGTCGCCAATGGTCACGCCGCCCTGCCCGCGGATTACACTATATTCACCAATCAGACTGTTCTTTCCGATGCGGATTCCGGCATGGGGCAGATCGCGAAAATTATATACATGCAGCACTGCACCGTGCATTACAATGGTGTACTCTCCGATATGAATTCCAGCGGGACAAGCGTGCAGATATACACCCTGATCGAGATACGAACCATGAGCCAGATGGATTAAGTTGGCAAACCGCAGCCGCACATGGTTTTCAATTGCTGCCCAGCCGTGCATATTTAATATCAAGCGGTAGACGATTCCGCGGAAAGCAATGCCGACAATGCCGGGTATCCACCCGAAAAAAAAGGATAATGTTTGCTCGAGAAAGTAGCGTGGTAAACTGGATGACTGCCGGCGAATATAAAGTAAAAGTTGATTAATCATCGATTTTTTAGCGTGCTCCGCCCTTCCGACATACGGATATAAAGGTTACTATACTACGTTTTAGCTTACTTTAATGCAACCCTTCATTTTTGATGAGATTTCATGAAAATTCGGGGTAATTCGGGTTATGTTTATGTTGCAACTACTACCCAGCTTGGGTGAGTTTCCTGGTTTGAAGTGGTTGTAAGTTTGCACATCTGCAAACGCCTCTAATTTAGTGCTTTTCCACCATGGCCTGAGCAGTTGCTTAATTTTATTATATTTATTAGTTGTGAATAATTATGAATAATAAGATAAATAATATCATAAATATTTAATTGGTCAAGACATTGGTAATCCACTCCGCAAAGGTATAATTGATATATGTATCCTGCGATCTTTTTAGACCGTGATGGGGTTATCATCGAAAACCGTCTTAATTATGTGTTGCGCTGGGAGGATGTAGATATTTTCCCGCAAGCGCTGCAGGCTTTGGCGCGCATTCGATTTTGTTCGTATAAAATCATTATTGTTACAAACCAATCTGCCATTGGCAGAGGATTGATCACACTCGAAGCGGCTTGGGAAATAAACAATCGGCTTCTTTGTGAGGTTCAGAAAGCAGGGGGAAGGATCGACAGAATTTTCATGTGCCCGCATACGCCTGACGATCATTGCAGCTGTAGAAAGCCACAACCTGGTTTGATATTGAAGGCTGCCAGAGATTTGCATCTGGATCTTAACCATTCGATTATTATAGGGGATACATTGAATGATTTGGCAGCCGGCGAGGCAGCTGGTTTGCAAAGCACAATTTTGGTGCAAACCGGATTGGGGGCTACTCAGCTGGCGCTTCCCGAAGCGAAAACACTTCGCCCGTTTAAAGTATACGCCACACTGGCAGAAGCGCTGGCAGCGTTTGTTGGAAACATCGGCTGAGAAAAGACAGAACTGATCCTAATAGTGCACAATAAATCATCATCTCCTTGTTGCGCCTGTATAAAAAAACTATTCTTGAAGTATAAAGGGTGGATATGTTGTGGTACAGTAAAGCATCGACTTTTTAAGTCAATCACCTATTTCATGAGTTTCAGGCATGAACTTGGGGTTGAGCAGCAGTAGTTGATGCTCTAGTGAGATTGCTTTAGCTTTTTCAGTTAGGGTTTTACAAATCAGATGGCTTAACATTAAATGGATATCTTCAACATGTTGGATGATATCGCTGGGAATATGGATATGAATATCTACCAGAGCCCCTAACCTGCCGCCATCGAACCCGGTAAAGCCGATTGTGATAGCACCATGACTTTTCGCTAATTCGATGGCTTTCACAACATTAGCCGAGTTGCCGCTGGCAGAAATGGCAATAACGATATCTCTGGGGTGGATAAGGCTTGCCAATTGTTGGGAGAAAACCATATCGTATCCCTCATCATTTGCCAGCGCAGAAATAAGTGCGAAATTATCGGTTAGACTGATGGCGCGCAGATCAGGCAATCCTTCACAGCGGGTGTTTTTCTGCAAATCGCATGCAAAATGTGTTGCAGTTGAAGCACTGCCGCCGTTGCCCATAACGAATACCTGACGCTGTTCCAAACGCGCCTCTTGCAGCAGCTCGATCGTTTCGGAAATAAGAGATTCGGCTAAATAATCCATTGTCTGCTGTAATTCACAGATATACTTTTGTAGGTTTGTCATCGTGTTTAATCCTTTGTTACCTCTAAATTCTGCAATGCACTTGGTAAAATTTTTTATTGGTTGATTTTTTTGTTTTATTCTCAAATATGTTAACGTTTAATTAAGAAAATTGTTATGGTTTAAGGCGGATTAATATTTCCGATTACACCGATATGCTTGTAAATGAAACAATTATTTCCTTTCATGCAGGCGTCAATTTAACGTGATTAACTGTTGTAATTAAAAATTACTTTGCTGCCATCATGTTCGAGTTTGAAGGGCAATTCCTGATACCCTTGCAGCGCAGATCGAACGGCATCTTGCTTATCATGATGGCAATATAACAATAAAAACCCGCCACCACCAGCACCGGTTATTTTACCGCCGGTTGCTCCAGCATGCCGGGCTGTTTCGTACATAGTGTCTATATGATCGTTGCTTATTTGACTGGCAAGTTGTTTTTTGAGTTGCCATGCCTCATCGAGTAGATCTCCAATGGCATCGATATTTCCCGATTGCAGCTCTTGCCGCGCCAGATATGCCATATTGCGCATTTGTCGCAGAAGCGATTTGCGCCCTTTGATATTGTTTTTTTGCTCGCTTAAAATCGTATCCGACTGACGCGATACCCCAGTATAAAATAACATCAAATTGTCATTGATATTTCTTTTTTGATTGATATCGAGATTAATCCGTTCGCAATTAACTTTACCGTCTGCCTGAAATTCGATAAATCGCAAGCCGCCATATGCCACGATATATTGGTCCTGGATGCCGATAGGTTTTTTTAATATGTCGATTTCTATTTGGCAGGCTTCTTGAGCAAGCCTTTCAGCGCTGACTAATTCTCCCAACAGTGCATACAGGGCATGCAGCGACCCTACTGTAACCGCGCTGGACGAACCCAGCCCTGAGCCGGCAGAAGGGATATCACCCATCGTTGTCACTTCGATACCCTGCCACATGCCAGTTTTTCGTAATGCCTCACGGATTAATTCATGCTGGATTTCATCGACGCAATCCACCATTTCGGTGCGCGTATAACCGATGCGCAGCTTCTTGTCGAAACGGGGTTTAACGGTGACGAAGATATACTTGTCGATCGTGGAGGTTAGAACGCCTCCACCTTCGTCACAGTAGAAATCGGGGAAATCTGTTCCGCCGCCAAAGAAACTCACCCGCAAGGGGGTTTGGACAATAATCAATTCACCAGCTCCACAGATTTAAAGTAGTTTACTGTACGGCGCAGTCCTTCTTCTAATTTCACGGTTAATTGCCAACCCAACTCTTTTTCTGCGCGGGCGGCGTTTAAATAAATATGCCGCGTCTCGCCCAGCTTGGCAGGACCATGGACTGCTTTTCCGGAATATCCAGAAATGTTTGCCAATATTTCGTAGATTTGGTTAACCGAAGTGCCGCAGCCTGATCCCAAATTGTAAATTCCGCTGGTATTTCCCATGGATAACGCCAATAAATTTGCCTGGGCGCAATCGCCCACATAGACATAATCGCGTTGTTGTTCACCGTCGCCATTGATTGTCACCGGTTGATTATTCAGCATTTGACCCGTGAAGATGGCAACCACACCGGCTTCGCCATGCGGATCTTGCCGCGGACCATATACATTTGGATAGCGAATTACGGTATAAGGTAGACCATAATTTATTTGATATAAATAAAGATAGTGCTCAACGGTATGTTTGCTGGCACCATACTGGCAAATTGGGTTGACCGGGTGTATTTCATCGCAGGGCAAATATTCTGGTTCGCCATAGACCGCTCCGCCCGATGATATATATATAAACCGTTGTATTTGGTTTAATCGGGCTAGTTCCAGCAAACGAATCGAGCCGATTATGTTCACTTCGGCATCGAACACGGGCTCAACTATCGAGCGCCGGACATCCATTTGGGCAGCGTGATGATTGACTACATCAGGTTTCTCGTGATTGAAAATGTCTGCTATCTGAGGGCTGCGAATATCCATTTGATAAAATGCAGCTTTCGGATTCAGATTCGATAATCTGCCGGTGGAAAGATCATCAACAACCACGACATCGTGCCCATGTTCGATATATAAATCCACAACGTGTGAGCCGATAAATCCTGCTCCGCCCGTGACTAATATTTTCACTCTATGCTCCTGTTTAGAGGGTTAATATGCCCCCCGGCGTTTTAACACTGCCGGAATTGTTTGATATAACAATTGCAAATCCAGCCAGATGCTCCAGTTGCGCACATAATGCATATCTAAACGAACGCGCTGTTCGTAGGATATATCTGACCTGCCGCTTACCTGCCATAAGCCGGTAATGCCTGGTCTGACAGTCAATAGATTGATATCCCATTGATCATATTTATCCAGTTCCTCGGGGGATATCATCCGCGGTCCAACCAGCGACATATCGCCCTTGAGCACGTTGAATAATTGGGGCAGCTCATCCAGGCTCCATTTGCGCAAGAACTTGCCGACGCGGGTAATTCTTGGATCTTCTTTAAGTTTATGGTTAGCTTCCAGCTCTGTTTGTAATTCGGGATGCTGCTTCAAAATTTCATCTCCGTTCACAACCATCGTGCGGAATTTAAATGCATCAAATTTGCGTCCATTCACGCCCATCACCCGCCGGCGATGGATGATCGGTCCTGGAGAATCCAAGTGGATGGCAAGGGCGATGAGCAATAGAACAGGGCTGGTCAATATCAGACCTGGTATAGTGATTGCGTAATCCATCATCATTTTTAGAACGACATCTGCCCCGGTCAGCCGTACCTGGTTGATACCAACCAGCGGCACATACGCAAAATCCTTGACGGTTAAACCAGTTGTAATGATTTCATATAAACCAGAAGAAAGGCGTAAATGAAGGTTAGGATTGACCCCGTAACGTTTGAAAATGTCCAATAAATGGTCGCGCGATGAAAATGCGCTGCTGGCAAGGATCACTTCTTCAATTTCGTAGGTTTTGATCAATTCCTCAAGCTGATCGACTCTGCCCAGGACGCGCAGATGATGGGTCACGACCGTACCCGCCGGGAATTTGTTATCCAGGAATCCGCGCAAATGAAACCCGGATTTTTTCCAATTCAGCAATTGATCGGCAAGTGACTGCCCCTCATCATTTGCGCCAACCAGTAATGCCGGAGAGAGAAAGAAACCATGCTGGCGTAAAGTGTATACAATCCGGCGTAAGGAAAATCGTTCCAGGGATATGGAAATGAATATAAAACCCCAAGCCAGGAGAAGCCAGCCACGGGCGATGACCAGGTTGGGGAATAGAAACCCCATCGAAATGACCATGAACATACCAATCACCGATGCATTGAACACCATAGCATATTCTTTTGTGCCGCCCAGTAAATTTTGCCGGTTATATAATCCGGATGCAGCAAATATCAAAAACCAAAACGGGATAAT
>JAAZNS010000150.1 GCA_012798185.1 Chloroflexota bacterium
ATCATCCGCCAGGTTGATGGAAGCCTCGGTGCTGAACTGAAAACCAGCTTTTCCCTGCCGCCAATCGATGAGCGCTGGCAGTAATTCGTTTTTTAGTTTGCGTTTGTTGCCGATCAGGTTGTCATCCACGAAAAACACATTCTGCCGCGATCCGCTGCGATACAGACTATCCAGCTCCGCGATGATTTGATCGGCACTCTTGATGCGTGGTTTATGCCCCAATAAGGCAGTCACATTGCAAAATTCGCAATTATAAGGGCAGCCGCGTGAATATTGGATATTCATCGTGGCGTAGTATTTCATCTGCACCAGATTCCATAATGGAACAGGGGTCTCTCTCACATCGGCAAATTCATTAGTGGTATAAATTGGGGCAGGGTGTCCCTGTTCAAGATCGTGCAGAAAGGGAGGCAAAGTCAATTCAGCCTCATTCAGCACCAGATAATCCACCCCCTCAAATTGGTCATACTCGATGGTAAAGAGTGGCCCGCCGGCGACCATTTTAACGCCTGCTTCTTTGCAGCGGGCGATAATCTGATAAACCGATTTCCGCTGTACAGTCATAGCGCTGATAAAAACATAATCAGCCCATTGTAGATCGCTGTCTTTCAACCGGCTGACATTCAAATCGACAAGGCGCTTGTTCCACTCTTCAGGGAGCATAGCAGCCACGGTGAGCAGACCCAAGGGTGGAGATGATGATTTCTTGCTGATAAAGCGTAAAGCGTGTTTAAAGCTCCAGAAAGTATCGGGAAATTCAGGGTAAACGAGCAGGATATTCATAGACAATATATCTCCCTGGCTTACCTTTCGGAAATTCTATGACCCTATCGTTGGGCGCCGAAGGGTACAGCCTCAAAATTGTAATACCAGGATTATCCAAACGGACAGCCTTAAAAAGAGACTGCCGGTTGAAATTTGCCAAAAAATCAAAGAAGATCGCTTGTAGAGAATAAATCAAATAAAAATCAAAAAATAATAAAAAAAAATCCCACTCGATGATAATTAACTATACAACGATTTTGAGGTTATGACAATACCTCTGAGATGATAATTTAAATTTATAACACCGCTTGTTCACAAACGTTGCGCGAGAAATGCTCAATTATTGGAATGCGGCGCTTCTTTCTCCAGCCAGTAACCAACGCCGCGTTCGGTATGCAACAGACGTGGTTGAGAAGGGTCGATTTCGATTTTGCGCCGTAAACGGTAAGTGAAGACTTTCAGATAATCGATCTCATCCGCAGCATCTCTCCCCCAAACCCGGTTGAGCAGCACCTCGTTGGGTACGATCTGGCCGGCGTTGCGCGCCAGCACCTCCAACAGGCGGAATTCCGTGTTAGTGAGGCGGGCTTCTTTGCCATTTACCGTAACGCGCCGCCGGTTGAAATCGATGCGCAAATCACCGCTGACAAAAATTCGCTCCACCGGTCCTGCTATGCCCTCAACACGCCGCAATACCGAGCGTATGCGGGCTAATAATTCGAGGTTGCCAAACGGTTTGACAATGTAATCGTCAGCGCCAAGCTCTAATCCGCGCACCTTATCCAATTCATCATTGACAACAGTTAAGATGATAATGGGTACATTGCTATATAAACGGGTTTTCTCCAGCACCTCAAAGCCATGCATCCCGGGCATGGAAAGATCGAGCAGTACCAGATCGGGCGCCTCTTTATCGATCAGTTCTAAACCAGTCTCACCGTCATTCACCTCGATCACTTCCCATTCCGGTTCCTGGATGGTGATGGCAAGCTTCACAGCGCGGGTCACGTCGGGTTCGTCGTCGATAATTAAAATTGTATTTACTGCTTTTTTCATAAATATTTCAATCCATATTTTCTATCGTATAATCCTGCAGGGCGAGGGGCAGGGTAAAACAAAACCGGCTTCCGCCGCCGGGGCGATCTTCGACCCAGATTTGCCCATTGTGAAGCCGCACCAGCTCACGGCAGATGAATAATCCCAACCCTGTGCCAGCCAGGGCTTTGTCTTCAACCGCAATGTAATATTTTTCGAAGATATGCTGCCTCTCGGCAGGAGGCACCCCCGGACCATAATCAGCGACGCTGATCATTACGCCCTGAGGATGCAGCTGAAGCGCCACTTCGATAGGGGTCTCGGGCGGTGCAAATTTGTTGGCGTTGTTGATCAAGTTGGAGATGATTTGTTCCACCCGCTTCCCGTCGGCAAATACCGGAGGAATTTCAGGGGCAGTATTCAGAATGATTTCTCTCTGTTTGCGCTTAAGTAGGGGCGATAAGCTATCGAGCACGTGTTTAACGCGGTGCATCAGGTTGGTCGGACGCTTGTGCAGGTCGACTGCATTTGCTTCCAGGCGGGTACTTTCTAATAAATCCTCGATTAGATTCTCCAGGCGGGTAAGATTTTTCTCCACAATTTGGCTGATTTCGGTTTGAGTTTCCTCTGGCAGTTGGGATAATTGGCTCATCGAGGGAACCAAGGTTTTGAGCACGGTAAGGGGCGTTTTCAATTCATGAGCAATGGTCGAGAAAAACGTAGCACGTAACTCATCGAAGCGCCGTAACTGTGCTACCTGCGCCTGCTCTTGGGCATAAAGAGCGGCGTTGCGCAGGGCTGTATCGATTTCCAGGGTCAGGGAATGTAAAAATATTTGATCGTATTCATTTAGGGGCTGGTCACAGCTTCGCCCGAAGAGGAGAAATCCATGATCGTTGCCTAATACTGAATGTAAAGGGATGCCTATTAATTGCAAGATACCATCACTGGCGACAAATTCAGGAAGCGGCTGTACATATCCGGCGCCAAATAAATAAAGATGCTGCCCGTTCTCTTCTAATTTGAAATTTCGAACCAATTCCCCTGACGGGTGGCGGTCTGAATTCGAAATTGCTACCCGCCATCTCGCTTCTCCATCGCTATTATCAGGAACTAATACCATGCCGTACATCACGCCGGGAAGCTGGCTTAGGCTACTCACAACCGTCGCCAGGATTCGCTCCTGGTTCAGCCCGCCTTTTCCCAGGCGAAGCGAAATCTCGCTCAAAGCGGTCGCCTGGGCTGCTTCTTGTGTTGCCTGGCGTCTAGCATCTTCTTCGCGCCGGGAGTGTTCGATAAATAACGTAATCAACGAACCCAGCATAAGAATGACAAAGAACTTCACAATGATTAAAATGGGGGCGTAGGGGTTAAGGTTAACCGGATTTTCCATGGAAATGCCGGTAAATAAAATATTGAGTGCGATAATCAATACCATCGCCTTCTGCCAATAAAACACCAGGGCAATCTCAATAACTGGGATGCAGGAAAGTAAATAATACAGGCTGCCGCTTTTTCCTGTGAGCAGAATGATAACCAATGCCAGGAATATATCGATTGCCGCAAACCAGGCAATGAGTGTCTGTTTCAACGGGCTCTGTTTCCAGATATAAAAGGAAAACACCAGATTGTAAGTCAAAAGAATTGGAATGATCACCCAAGGGTTGCTGATTGTAGTTTCGCTGGCAGGCACATCGAATATAGATGTTTTTCCGGTGGAAATGGTAAACACAAAAGCGCCGAGGACAAAACTCCAACGCGTTGCCAGCAGCAATGCTCGGTTATCGGTTATGTCGGATAGAGGGGCTATCCAGCTTATTTTGTTCCAAAAAAAACGCTTCGGGTTAACAGCGTGGCTGGACATCATTTTTTCTCCTGGTTAGTCGATCGATGGCTTTCACTTAATTTTAGTATACATCTTAAGCCGGGCATTTGTATTCCCCAAGTAAATGCCCGGCGATTTAAGGTGTTAATAACACCATTGCCTGTTCTTGGAGTGTATCGCACCAAGGTGAATAAAACCGTTACAGCAGGTGAATAATTCGTGAATAGATTGTTACCCAATGTTCGCCTGTTGTCACCCGATTATTCACGTGCCCCGGTTATAACCATGATTAGGAAAAATAATCATTACCACAATACTGAAAGGAGTAAAACACATGAAAACAGCAAGAACTTTAGGTTGGTGCGTGGTTGTCGCCGGTGTGTGGGAAGCCCTGGCGCCGTTCATTTTAGGATTTTCTTCAATTCCGGCTGCTCTATGGAATGCCATGATCGTTGGGATTGTGTTGATCGTTTTGGCAGTGATTGCGGTTTACTCGCAAAAATCGGGCACTGTGAAGGCTATGGAATGGATTAACGCCTGCCTGGGCTTGTGGCTCGTTCTGGCGCCGTTCATATTGGGCTATACAGCGGGCCCTCGGGCAAACGATATCACCGTCGGGATCATCGTCATCGTTCTAGCCGTTTGGGCAGCATTAGTAGCTGGGAATGAATAATATCAATTCCCAACACGCCAATAGAAAAGACCACCCTCCCGCCTGGGAGGGTGGTTGCATTTAAAAATATGTTGGCAACATTTCACATGAAAAATCACAAACACGATCCTATAAGCGTTAATAGGAAGATACCCGCATCAGATACCCAGATAGTTCCTTATCTTCTTTGGTTTGGATTATCACATGCGCTAACCAATTGACAGAGGGGTATTATTTCTTTACACTAAAAGCAATAATTGCTTCACATATCTGCCTAATATTTTTCAATGTAAGTGTTTTTAAATAGCCTCATCAGAATAAAATAAACATGATAAATAGTGAAGTAAAAGGAAGTTCCATCGAAGTAAATATCCTAAATATCCTTTTATTGTCCTGTTAAACAAAAAAGAATAAAAAGAATATCCAGGGGAAAAAGGAAGAGTAATAAGAGCAGACAAGGAGAACAATATTTATGTCCCACATTTTAGCAATTTCAGGTGGAGAGCCGGTCAAGAAAACACCTTTCCCCGTTTGGCCGGTGTACGATGATACCGAGCGCCAGGCGCTTTTAGAAGTACTTGAAAGCCGCATTTGGTGGCGCACACCCGGCACCCGCGTTTTAGCATTCGAGCAGGAATTCGCCGCCTTCCATCAGGCAAAACATGGTATTGCTATCACAAACGGTACTGCTGCCCTGGAAGTAATCCTTGCGGCGCTGGGCATCGGCGCTTTCGATGAAGTCATCGTCCCCGATTTTACCTTTATCGCTACTGCCAGCGCTGTACTGTTCACCGGGGCGTTACCGGTTATGGTGGATATCACCCCCGATACCTACTGCATCGATCCACAAATGGCAGAAGAAGCCATCACGCCGCGCACCAAAGCCATTATCGCTGTTCACATGGGCGGTCACCCGGCAGACCTGGATGCCCTGCGTGAGATTGCCAAACGCCATGGGTTATACCTGGTGGAAGACAGTGCCCACGCCCATGGCAGCGAGTGGCGCGGGCATAAGGTGGGCTCGATCGGCGATGCCGGTACTTTTAGTTTTCAGGCTAGTAAGTTGATGACCGCCGGTGAGGGCGGCATGATCGTTACGAATGATGATGACATCGAACGTAAAGCCCGCTCGATTCACGATTGCGGGCGGATGCCCGGTGAGTGGTTTTATTCCCATTTTATCTATGGGTCAAATTACCGCATGACCGAGTGGCAGGGGGTGGTGCTTTCCCAGCAATTGAAACGCCTGCCGGCTCAGTCGCTCACTCGCACGCGCAATGCTGAGTTTTTAGATAAAATGCTGCCTCAAATAGAAGGTATTACGCCGCAGCAACTGGATCCACGCTGCACGGTCAATGGTCATTACGCATATATCTTTCATTACAACAAACAATCGTTTGCTGGAATTCCTACAGAAAAATTCATTCAGGCATTGAATGCCGAAGGAATACCCACACAAGCCAGTTATCCACCATTGCACGATCTGGATGTATTCAAAAGCGGTGAATACCGCAAGCGCCTCACACCGGAAATTGCCAAAGCAGTGCATGGTTTCTTGAAAAAACCATTTCCAAACACTTCGAAAGCTGCCTGGGAGACAGTATGGCTGCCGCAGCCAGTTCTGCTGGGCAGCATGGAAGATATGGAGCAAGTTGTGGAAGCCATAAAAAAGATTCAGGATAACGCTAAAGAATTGGTATAAAAAATATCAAGAGGAAAACAGAAAATTATTATCTTTACATAAATAAATATTATCCGCGTAATATACATTGCAATCAGCTATCATTCAGATAATATGATGAATTTCAAATTATTCAGACATTTTGTGCTAGGATTAATGGGCAGATTATTATAATTATTCAAATCCTGGAGGCATACCATGTCGGTGGAAATTTATGAGTACGAAGGATTAGGTTACAATCCCCTGCTATTAACCCCTAACTGGCAGGCGGCAATATTAAATTGGGATCCTGCCTGTGACCGGGCAAACTTAACTAAAATCGAGCGCCATAACCATACCGATGAGGTCTTTGTGCTGCTGCGCGGTAAATCGGTGCTTTTCTCCCGCCGGGAAGGAGAAGTGCTGAAAGCTTACGACTTAAAACCAGGCGTCATCTATAACGTTCCGAAGCGAGTCTGGCACGGATTGGTAGCCAATAAGGAGGCTTCCTTCCTGATCGTCGAAGACCTGAACACCCACCTGCATGACAGCGAAGTAAGGCAGATCACTGAAGAAGAACTGGCGCAATTGGATGCTCAATTGCCGGAATGGGTTCAAAGATAGTCGGTTTCTCAGATTCTGTGACGGATTCATTGATTAATAATTCTGTAAATCATATTACCTTACACGAATTTCGAAGAGTTAAATATTTAATATAATGATACTCTTTCCAAAAGGAAGTCTGGAACAAAGCAAATCATAATTACTGTCAATCACCCGATTCTAAATATCAAATTCGTAAATACCTAAATCATCAAGGAATTAGAAAGTTGAAATCCATACAACTCACCCCGATTGGGATAATCCATACCCCATTCAAAGACCTGGAATCTATGCCCATCCAGCCCACCAGCGCTGCCAGCGCAGCGGGTGAGGTAGAAATCTACCCGGAATTTACGAGGGGGTTAAAAGATTTGGATGGATTCTCACACATTATCCTGCTTTACCACCTGCACGCCGTACGGCGGGTTTCGCTGCAAATTACCCCTTTTCTGGACAGCGAACCGCATGGCATATTTGCCACGCGTGCTCCCACACGTCCCAATCCAATCGGGTTATCCGTGGTCAGGTTACACAGCATTCAAGGGAATATCCTCACCGTAGAAGATGTGGACATTTTAGATGGGACACCACTATTGGACATCAAACCCTATGTGCCCGAGTTCGACCACCACCCCGATGCAAAGATTGGCTGGCTTGAAATCGCCAAAGAAAAAATTAAAACAAAAAAATCGGATAATCGATTTAAATAATCAGGGGGTTTCGCTTCCCTGATTCTCACTTTCCGCATTCTTTTGCCATTTTTCCGCCCAATTTTTTAATTCATCGTTCGCCATGCGGATGGCATTCATTAACTCCTGACGGGCTTTAGCTTCTGCTTCGCCGCTTCCCCAGCGCCGTTTTATATCATCGATCTCTTCTTTCAATTGCTGTCCCGAAGCACTTGCCCGGAATTCATCTGCTTCTTTTTTCAGAGAGGCGGCTATTTCGGTTAAACCGGCTTCGATCTCGTTGTGCAGTCTTTTCCGCGCCGGGCTGTCCCAGGCTAAACGTAAAGTGTCCACCAAATTTTTGCCTAACTGACGAAACTCTTCCGCCAGGTCGCCTTCCTCGTGAGGGGATTCGTTCATCACAGTCTCCTTTTTTCGAATTGCACTTTCAATCCGTCGAATAAATAAAGGTAAAAATAAAAAGGTTTCACATCCTATATTACGGAAGTGAAACCTTTTTGGTTGTATATTTAATAAATATCACAATAATCCTGACGGCTCATCATCACCGTCCCGGTCCTGATTCAGGTCATCATCCACTCCCAGCTCGAAATCGACTTCATCGCCGGAAAAGCGCAGCCATAGAATAAGCATCTGCCCCTCTTCAACTTCCACGGAGCGCGCTGCTAATATGGGCGCTTCGGTCTCTAAGCCCTCGGGGGTTCGAAAAACCAGTTGAATGGGCTGGCGGTTTCTAAACGCACGGTGGCAGCGCTCCACCAGAGCTTGGGCGTTGAATGTGCGCACCCTAGTCGAAACGACATGGGTTAAATCTGGGCTTTCGCTCAAACCTAAAGCCCAGTCTTCATGAATAGCCTCGAAAGTCGGTGGAGGCCCCTCGATAATAGTAATTTTATCTTCCACTTTTAAACTCCAATCCGTGCAATGATACCATGATTTGTTTGGTGTGCTCAATATATTTTTTAAATAATCAGGTTATTATGGAATTTTTCTTTTAAATTTTTAATTTAAAGAAGATCGAATTTTCTAATTACATGTCCATTGAAAATTATTAAAATACCTTTTCAAAAAAGCCGCTGAGTTTACAGTTTGCTTAACTCAATCATAGTAAACTTGACCAGTCGCCTGGAACTGCATATAATGTGTTCATCAAACGATGAGGCTCGTTTTAAATGTCGATTCGACTGATAGCCTCTATTGAAGGTGCTCTTCAATAGAGGCATTTTTTATCATATTTCGTGGCATTGCTATAACTTATGTGGATTTTTTACTGGTTGCTTTTTTTTCGGATTCTCAACTAAATGGGAAGAGATTTTTAAAGTGATAGGAATATGGATGAGCAAATCATAGAACTTCAAATAATGCAGCCTGGTCGTCCTACCGGCATTTACCGGGCTCTGACGCATGACACTTTATCACTTGAAAAGGTAGTCTATCCAGAAGTAACTTTTTCTTTTGATTTAGGTTTCCTTCCAAAAACGCTAACTTCTCAAGGGGAATCATTACAGGTGATTCTCTTGGGTAGTTTTTCAAACCCTCCTCTCACACAAGTTACCGCTCGGGTTCTGGGAGGAATACAAACGGATGGAACAATCCCTTTTCTGGTGGCTGCGCCGACCGTTGATGAACGGATGTCTTCAATCATCTCGATTGATGACTTAACCGAACCGATAAGATCTGAGCTCGATGCTTGTTTAAAGCAATTTAGTACCAACGATATCAAATGGTTGGACATCGAGAAAATTAAGCCCTTTTTAAAAGAATCCTACCTAAAATACCGCCAAGCGAAAGCAGAAAATCTTCACGCAGGAGGCTCTCACCCAGCCTGGAAGCCAATAAACCTTCATACATTGAAATCCGATTATTCAGATGCTGAACATTACACGCCAGCAGAATATACATTTTTCCAGCTTCCATATCATATTCAACATTATGTCCACCAATATCTGGACGATGACGAAAGGATACTTTACGCAATCCGCCGGCCAGCCATGCGCAGTAAACGTCAACGAACCTGGTTTGGCAGCGAAAAATTACGAGAAGGGGTTTTGATTCTTACCACCCAGCGATTGATTCACCTGGTTGAACTGGTTCCACCGGGCGATAGTGGAGTGCGTTATGGGTTTAATGCCCAATTGGGTATGTTAGAACGCTTATCGGAGATAAATGTCGAAACAATAGGAGAGGAAGCCGTTCTCTTAAAAACAAAATGGGAATCCCGAAATGGGTATGATTTTTTGGAATGGGAATCGCCACTGTACACTCGATCAGATATTAAAGAGTTAGCTGGGTTTCTCGAAAAATTTTTATCCCAAGATGCGAATTCCAAAGCCATACGCCGCTCAACATTCAATGTTAATTCTGAGTTGCCGCCATTAAGCGATCCATCGAGCAACGACCCCAAACTGGTAAATATTATCAACCAGCGGTTTACTGATGCCTTACCACAATTTCTATATGAAGATGAAAAAGTATATGCTTGGGCGTTATGGCCGGCGTGGTTTGAAAATAAAGGGTTTTGCCAAATATTGGTGATTACGGGAAACCGGATTTTAGTGATACCAGACCCCAATGTTGATTCACAAAATATATTGTCAATAGACCAGAAAGATGTAGCAACCCTCGAATATGCCGGGTCAATCTTAAATTCTTATATTGGCATAAACGCTATCGAAGCTGATAAGGTGACGAAAATTCAGTTGAAATTCCCTTATCCCGCTGAAATTGCATTCCATAATTGTCTTGAAGCAATACGCCGCTGCATGGCTGTTTTACCATTGAAATAGACGGTTTTATGAAATAAGAAAGTTTATGTGCATGGTTAATGCCAGACAATGGATTGAATTAAAAATTAACGAAAACTGATACTTACTTTAATACGATAATAGCAATCGCAATTGGATAAACATGCAATTGGATAAACTTGACGCTCGATATACAAAGACTTATAATAAATGATCAGCGATGAGGCTCGCTAAAAAAATAAATCAACCGCCGATGTTTTGGCTGATAGCCTCTGCAATTGACAGGGTCAATGGCAGAGGCTTTTTCATCATTGCTGAATTCGGTTCATATCAACAGTCGATGAGTTGGAGATAAAAAATGTCGGAGTTATTGAATTTTTCACAAAGAAATCGGATATTTAATACACTTCGTGGGTTTGAAGAAGATTTACATATGGCAAACCATTGGCTTAGTGAATATGAAGAACAAGGCTCACTTTACCATTATTATTTAAAATTATCTCCGGAATACTTTCCATATATTCAAAATTTAATTGCCGAGGCTTTAAAAATCATCGGTGATTTATCCATGCAGTTGCATTTGTCGAAACGAGAAGAAAACGCTGCCCGTATGATCATGGGAAGAATGACGATGGATTGGACTTATTTATCCGATTGTCATGCAAAAGATTTAAGAAGCTCTGGTGCTGTACATCCTGGGTTGGCAGAATTATTGGATTCTTCGATCGACCGTTTAGCGCAAATTGCGCTTGATTTAGGACACATCTTTGGACGAAGTCCTATGAAATGAACCCGGAAAGCTATTTGAAAGCGAGATTTTATCCGAATGAAATTTAATAGTATTCTATTTTTGAAATCTGAAGACAGCAAAATAGAAGATACGTTGGAAGCGCCAGCGTTTTTTATCGATTTAAACCTAGACCAGATAATCGATGCCATTGTCGCCGGAAAATGGGATTATAACCTGAAGCCTTTTTTCTATTTTCCAGTGAAGGATAGCGATACCATCAAATATCGTCAGGAAATTGTAAAAGACCTCGAAAACCGAATTCTTTTGGATACCATAAAATCCTTTGCACAGAAGATGGTAATCATGCGCCGTTATCTGGCAATGTGCAAAAAACTTACTTATAAATATCATTTAGAAGGCTGGTTTTTAGAAACAGTCATTGTTTATTGTGATGCAGTGAATTCTCTGGCGCAAGAATTATCTCAAATCGATTTACATTCTCAAGGCTTGCGAGATTTTCGAGAATTCTTATCCAATTATGCCGGATCGGAAAAATTTACTACGCTTGCGGCAGAAACAAAAAGCCTGAAATCTGATTTGTCATCTATAAAATATTCTATTATTACCAAGGGAAATTTTGTCAGAGTACGGAAATATGATTCTGAAATTGATTATAGTTTAGAAGTACTCAAAACCTTCGAAAAATTCAAACAGGGAGCAGTTAAAGACTATACACAATACCTTACTGTTTCAGCTGGTATGAACCATGTCCAGGCTCAAGTGCTAGATTTAGTTGCAAAACTAAATCCTGAGATATTTAAAAATCTGGATAATTTCTACACTAAATACCGCTATTTTTGTGATGAAACAATTTGCAGATTTGACCGGGAAATCCAATTCTATGTGGCATATATTGAGTATATGGAAAGATTTAAGAAAGCAGGGCTGCATTTTTGTTACCCATTGATCACTCAACAAAGCAAAGAAATCTATAATTATGAGGGATTTGATCTTGCCCTGGCAAACAAATGTATCTCGGAAAATTTGACTATTGTCCCCAATGATTTTCATCTGAAAGATAAGGAAAGGATAATTATCGTTTCTGGTCCAAATCAGGGAGGCAAAACAACATTTGCACGCGTCTTTGGGCAATTACATTACCTGGCAAATTTAGGTTTACCTGTTCCCGGTATTAAAGCTCAGTTATTTTTGTTTGACAATCTATTTACCCATTTTGAAAAAGAAGAAGATATCCGTAATTTACGCGGCAAGCTTCAAGATGACCTGGTCAGGATTTACAACATTCCCAATCAGGCAACATCGAATAGCATCATAATCATGAATGAAATCTTTACCTCTACAAGTCTAAAAGATGCAGTTTATTTAAGCAAAATCGTTATTGAAAAAATAATTCAGCTCGATTTATTATGTATGTGTGTAAGTTTTATCGATGAACTGGCATTACTAAGCGAAAAAACCATTAGCATGGTTAGCACGGTTGTCCCTGAAAATCCGACGGTACGGACATATAAAATTATTAAAAAACCACCAGATGGATTGGCATATGCAATCCACATTGCTGAGAAATACCGCCTTACATATGAGTTGTTGAAGGAACGTATAAAATCATGAAAGCTTTTTTAATGTTTAAAGATCGGGATTTTAACCTGTCAAGTCAATTACCCCCAATTTCGGACACCTTATTACAAGATTTGGAAATTAATACACTGCTCAATGCGATGGCATTGAAAGATGATTATTTATTTGACATCGCAAAAAAGACAATTTTATCGAGCTTAAATGATATTGATGCAATCCTTTATCGTCAGGATATATTAAAAGACTGTCTGAAAAACCCTTCCATTGTCAGAGAGATATACCAAATTCCAATAATATCGAATGAAAAAAAACACAAGAGATGGTTAGGTATTTTCAGCCGATATCCAGCGGCAATATTGAACGAATCGGTTCAAATTATGCAATTATTTGTGGATTTGCTAAGGCACTTCAGGCAAATTGCCGATGAGCATGCCGACAAATTCGATTCGGAAGGTTTTCAGCGGTTTTTTAATATGCTTAAAACAGAGCTCGATGATGAATTTTTTACAGATGTTGAAGCGCACTTAGTCGAACTAAAATTTAGAGATGGCACTTTAATTAGTGCGGAATTAGGCAATGGGAATGAAGGCACAAATTACGTTCTTCGAAAACCAAAGACTAAAAACCAGCATTGGTTTAAAAAAATATTTTCACAAAAAAATCCCACGTATACCTTTTATATTGCTGACCGTGATGAGGCTGGCAGCAGAGCCCTTTCGGAATTAAAAGATCGCGGAATTATCCTGGTAGCCAATGCAGTTGCTCAATCGGTCGATCATATCGACAGCTTTTTTAAAATGCTGCAGGGCGAATTGGCATTTTACATCGGGTGTTTGAATCTGTATGACCAGCTTAATCAACTCGGCGAACCAATCACCTTCCCAATACCAGCTGCAGCAAATGAGCGTAAGCTTTCTTTTGTGGGGCTATATGATATCAGCCTGGCTTTGACCATGAAACAAAAAATTGTAGGAAACGATATAAATCTTGATCAGAAAGACTTGATCATTGTGACTGGTGCAAACCAGGGAGGAAAATCGACATTTTTACGAAGTATTGGTTTGGCTCAATTGATGATGCAGTGTGGCATGTATGTGCCGGCTGAAAGTTTCAGCGCTAATCTTTGTGAAGGGCTTTTTACCCATTACAAACGAAAAGAAGATGCTTCGATGAAGAGTGGAAAACTCGACGAAGAACTCGTCAGGATGAGCATTTTAGTAGAAAACATGACTAAAAATTCTATGGTGCTGTTTAATGAGTCATTTTCAGCTACCAATGAAAGAGAAGGATCCGAAATTGCCAGACAGATTATCCGGGCGTTATTGGAGGCTGGGGTAAAAGTGGTTTTTGTTACCCATCAATACGATTTTGCACATAGTTTTTATAGCAAGAAGATGCCGAATGCGATATTCCTGCGAGCAGAAAGACAAGCTGACGGTAAACGGAGTTTTAAAATCTATACAGGAAAACCTTTGGAAACCAGCTTTGGTGTAGATGTATATAAAAAAGTATTTGGAATCGATTCCTAATAACCATTTTTTTGAATTTTCGTAAATGCATAGGATGGGGTGAAAAAACCTAAATTTGAGGAATAACACCCTAAATTCGGGAACTCACCCAAGCCAGCTGTGCTGTCATCTATTATCTAGATATTTCTTGACGATATCTATTCCAAGATATAAAATCAACATCGTGCGATGAAGCTTTCTACTATTAATCAAAACATCACACTATCAAATAACGGCTTCTGCAAGGAAACAATGTTTTGGCAGAAGTTTTTTATGAATATTATGTAAGTGCTCAGTCCATGGGGGAAAAGCTCCGAAATTTTGGTATTTGGGGTGCTGCGTACCTGTAAGTACCTCAAACTCGGAAATTTACCCACATTGGCTGAGGTGTTAAAAAATTGTTTTGATAAAGATGGTATTATTGATATGATTTTATGATCTAGGCGATGAGACAACTGATATTCCCGCTAATTAAATCATGGATGAATACCGTACAAATATTATGAGGCATCTTTGAAACATTTATTAAATCCATCGCAATATAATTCTATTCGGGTTACATTATCCATTCATGAAGAAAATGTACGAGAAATAGAAAATTGGGTAAATAATCCACCTGACACGGGGATTCTATACCAAAAGGAAATCCATATATCGGAGCAGAAGCAGAAAGTACTCAAAGAGACAATTGAACATATCCGCGATCAGATCTTACTATTTACCCAAAATTTCGATTTCCAACCCATCAATATTGATTTAGGGAAAAAAGCCCAAAGCAAAATGAGTGAATGCTGGGCAGATTTAATAGATATCCAATCTGATAAATTGAAACGTTACGGAAAAGTGAACCCTCAATTAAAAAATGAAATTGATGCCCGTTTAGAAAAACTCGCACAATTAACGTTAATCATCAGCTCATGTTTTAATGATGAAAATATAATGCCCTATGAAGGAGAAAAATATGTCAACAATTGATTATGTTCATGCCCGGGAAATCCTCGATTCACGGGGGAACCCTACAATCGAGGTGGAAATTTTACTTGATGATGGCGCATTTGGCAGAGCCGCAGTGCCATCGGGTGCATCCACCGGCGTCCACGAAGCGTTGGAATTACGCGATGGTGATAAGAGCCGTTATGGCGGTAAGGGTGTTCTTAAAGCCGTTGATCATGTCAATGGGAAAATTGCCGATGCCATATTTGATATGGATGCGTTAGACCAAGCCTTAATCGACAAAACCTTGATCGATTTGGATGGTACTCCGAATAAAAACACCTTTGGCGCAAACGCAATTCTTGGGGTAAGCCTGGCGGTCGCCCGGGCTGCTGCCGATTCCCTGGGATTACCTCTCTACCGCTATCTGGGAGGCGTTTCGGCAAAAGTCCTTCCCGTGCCAATGTTCAATATCCTAATGGTGGTGTGCATGCTAACTGGCAGGGTACCGATCTGCAGGAATTCATGATTGCTCCGGTAGGCGCTCCTAATTTCCGAGAAGCTTTGCGGTGGGGCAGTGAAGTATATCAATCATTAAAGAGCGTTCTTAAAAGCGATGGATATTCAACCGGTGTCGGTGACGAAGGCGGCTTTGCGCCTGCGCTTAAGAAAAACTCGGATGCAGTCGAATTAATCATCAAAGCCATTGAAAAAGCCGGTTATAAACCCGGCGACCAAATTGCTATTGCACTTGACCCTGCCTCCAGCGGTTTTTATGAAGATGGTAAGTACAATTTGCGCACCGAAGGTCGAAAAGTCACTTCAGCCGAGATGGTCGAAATGTATGCTGATTGGATAAAGAAATACCCCATCGTTGTTCTTGAAGATGGCCTTGCTGAAGATGATTGGGATGGCTGGAAGCTGCTCAATAAAACACTTGGCGATAAAATCGAACTGGTTGGTGATGCTTTATTTGTTACAAACGTAACCCGTCTGGCTCGCGGCATAGCAGAAAACGCCGCCAATGCCATACTCATCAAACTGAACCAAATCGGTACGATTACAGAAACAATTGCAGCTATCGAGATGGCGCGTAAAGCAGGTTGGGGTGCAATGGTTTCACACCGCTCAGGTGAGACGGTGGACAGCTTCATTGCTGATTTCACGGTTGCCATGGGTACCGGTCACTTGAAGACGGGCGCACCAGCTCGCGGCGAACGCGTAGAGAAGTACAATCAACTCATGCGCATCGAAGAGGAACTTGGCGATTCTGCCGTATACGCCGGAAGGAAAGCTTTCGTCCGATAAATCACTTAGTACTGGGGCTGTCTAAAAAGTCAAAAAGGTCACGTTACGCGGTATGTTTCATGAAGCGGAGCGTAGCACCTATTTTTATAATAAAAAGACTCTTTGTTTTACTCAGAGTGATAGACTTCCATAAGGACAGCCCCAGCTTAATATGGAATTTTTGTATAAGAACATTAAATTCAGAACTTTTCCACCCTATCTAAAGCTGTGACAATTTGAGATAATAATTATTATGGGATGCATAATTTTAGTCCGTCATGGACAAACAGAATGGAACCGCAACGAGCGTTTTCGCGGACGAGCCGACATTCCCCTCAACCAGACCGGTTTGGAACAGGCAGAAGCTACCGGTGCCTGGATTGCCGCGCACTGGCGCCCAGAAGCCATATACGCCAGCCCGCTCTCCCGCGCCATGCAAACCGCAGAAGCGACCGCCCGTCATTTCGATATCACGGTGCAGCCCGTTTCGGGTCTGGCGGATATTGACTACGGAGAATGGCAGGGGTTAACGCCAGAAGAAGCCCGTCAACGCTGGCAGGAACAGGTCGATAACTGGTACAATGCACCTGAAAAAGCCGTCATCCCCGGCGGAGAGTCGCTGCAAGAACTGCGTAAACGTCTGATGGACACCCTCATGACTCTCTGCCAAAAACATCCCCAGGGAACCATCATGCTGGTGGGTCATACCGTGGTCAACCGCGTTATACTGCTGGGTGTATTGGGTTTGGGCAACGAGCGTTTTTGGCGGATCAAACAAGATACTTGTGCGATAAATATCATCGAATGGGACGGCACAGATTTTACTCTGGTCTGTATGAACGATACCTGCCATTTAAACAAAAGATGAATCAAACCATTTATGAAGTTGAGTTACAAACCCTGGTCTTTGGCGGCGACGCCTTGGGAAGGCTACCCGACGGCCGTGCTGTTTTCGTGCCTTTTGGTCTGCCCGGCGAGAAGGTGCGGGTAAGCCTCGTTGAAGATAAACCCCGCCATGCCCGGGCTGAAATCATCGAGATCAAGCAAAGTTCCCAGCAGCGCACAACACCCCGTTGTGTTCATTTTGGCGAATGTGGGGGCTGTCATTACCAGCATTTAACGTATGCCAACCAGCTTGCAGTTAAAGCAGCTATTCTGCGGGATCAATTCCGGCGCATCGGTGATATGCAGGATATTCCTTTGCAGCCACCTGTTGCATCACCGCGGGAATGGCATTATCGCAACACAGTGCAGTTTCATCTTACCGATAATGGCGAACCCGGCTATCATCGGGCAGGTTCGCAGGAGGTTTTTGCCATTAGGGAGTGCTTTCTGCCCGAAATACTGCTCAACGACCTGCGCAGCCAGTTGACTTTCGAATCGAACCCCAGCCTGCAGCGTATCGAGCTGCGGGCAGGAACCGATGATGAAATCATGCTCGTTCTTGAAAGCGACGACATGATGGCACCCGAATTAACCGTTGAGGGATTACCGCTTTCGGTGGTGCACCTCAGCCCGGCAGGGAAAATCGTTATGGCTGGAAGTGACCATATTACGATGAAAATAGCGGAAAATCGTTTCCGAGTTTCAGCCGAGTCGTTCTTTCAGGTTAACTCAGGAATGGCTCAACTCATTGTCGAGCATATTCTTCAATCCCTGCCTTTCACCGGCAGCGAGACTGTTTTGGATGTATATTGCGGGGTGGGATTGTTCAGCGCGTTTGTAGCACCGCGGGTATCACGCCTGATCGGAATCGAGGCATCACCTTCCGCCTGTGATGATTTTACAGTCAACCTGGATGCCTTCGATAACGTGGAACTTTACCAGGATGCTGCCGAAAACGCCCTGCCTCAATTGGATGTACATCCCGAAATTGTAATCGTCGATCCGCCGCGGGCAGGCATGGCTAAAACTGCCCTGGAGGGTTTGCTG
>JAAZNS010000151.1 GCA_012798185.1 Chloroflexota bacterium
AAAGCCGCCCAACCAACAATTTTCCCTGCATGAAACGCCGGGCACAGTACGACGATATCCGGACAATGGGTGCCACCGCCATTATATGGGTCATTACAGATGATAACATCCCCAGGTTTTAAGTTTTCACGTCCTATGGTTTCATAGGTACATTTCACTGAATAGCTAAGATTAGCTAAGAAAATCGGCAAGCCAGGAGTCTCAGCAACCAAGTTAGCTTCTGCATCCAAGACTGCACATGAGAAATCAATCACCTCATAAAGGATTGGGCTGTAAGCTGCCCACTCCACTGTACGACGAATATCTCGACTGGCAGCAATAAGGCGGTTTCGAATAACCTCAAGCGTAATTGGATCTATTTTCATGTCTACCTCTCTGCTTATTTCTGTGTGATTATTAAATTTCCATATTGATCTACAGTACACACCTGGCTGCTTTCAACTACGGTAGTCGCGGTGATCTCTTCGATCACTGCTGGACCGTAGATAACATTTCCAGCCAATAAATTTTCCCGTCGGAATATTCGGTATCGCTCAAAAGAACCATTCCCACGATACACCATCCGCTCTCCAGTTTGAGCTTTTATTTCTGGTTCTTTGCTTCCTGCATCAATGATCTGCATATTGGGTTTATTCACTTTGCCGATTCCAATTGCTTTCATAGATACGACTTCTTTAGGTTCTTCGGGAGCGTTATGCCCGTAAGCAGCGAGGTGGAGATCGTCAAAGGCTTTACTGGCAATGATCTTGTCCGATTCGGAAAAATTATTAGGTATGGTTACACTTAAGGTATGTTCCTGCCCAAGATAGCGTAAATCCATCAGGTGAGTAATTTCAATATCGGAATCTGCCACGTTTTCTTGTTTGAAGATTTCTCGCAGCCTTTCCTCTAGATTTTCGAATATTGAATTAATCTGTGAAATTTGAGCCTGCGCGAGAGGTTTGATATGTGTCATAGCAAAGTCGTGGCGTAAATCTGCCATCAGCATTCCCCAAGCAGAAAACACCCCAGAATTCATAGGAACAATCACCTTGGGAATTCCTAATTCCTGCGCAATAGCGGAGGCATGAAGAGGACCTGCTCCGCCATATGCGACCAAAACAAACTCACGAGGGTCGTAACCCCGTTTGACAGTCATCGACTGTAAAAGTGCTGACATGTTCGTATTGACGATCTTGATGATGCCAAAGGCAGCTTCATCGACAGATATATTATAGTAAGCAGCTAGTTTTGCGATTGCTTGCTTGGCAAGGTTTGCATCGATTTCCATTTCACCGCCCAGAAAATTTTGCGGATTTAACAATCCTAAGTGAAGATTGGCATCTGTAACTGTAGGTTCGGTCCCGCCGTTTCGATAACACGCTGGGCCGGGATCTGCACCGGCACTCTGCGGACCGACATGGAGGGCACCGGCTTCGTCAATCCAAGCAATACTACCACCTCCGGCTCCAATCTCGCGTAAATCAACGACAGGCAGCAGAATAGGTCTCTCTTCAACCACATACGTGTCGGCTGTTTCTGGCATACCACGGGTTATGAGTGCGGTCTTGGCTGTAGTCCCTCCCATATCATAAGATATGACATTTTTATGACCTGTTAATGCTGCAAGCGCCGCAGCTCCTATAGCACCAGCAGCCGGCCCTGATTCCACCATTGCTATGGGAATTGTTCGGGCAATCACGGAGGTCATTACACCTCCATTTGACTGCATGATTTGTAATGCATTTTTATAACCATTCTTGTTTAGTTGGTCTTCAAGACTTTGAAGATATTTCCGGACTGCTGGCATGACATACGCATTTTGAACGGTAGTGCTGACGCGTTCGTATTCATAGTAGCGGCGTGTGATTTGGTGGGATAATGTGAAAACAATTTCCGGGTATTGGTTTTGTAGAAACTGGCCAATTTCCTCTTCGTGTTTTGGATTTGCATAGGCGTTGAGTAAACACACTGCTACGGCTTCAACACCATAGCGCTTCAATTCACTAATTACCTTTTCAAGTGATAACATATCCAAGGGAACAAGGATTTCACCCGCCGCATTGATTCTTTCTCGTACTCCAAACCGCAGAAAACGCGGTATCAAAGGATCAGGCTTCTTATACAAAGCATCGTACATTTCGAGGCGATTGCTGCGCCCAATTTCAAGGATATCTCGAAAACCCTCAGTTGTGATCAAAGCTGTTTTCGCTCCTTTGCTTTCTATCAGAGCGTTGATAATAGCTGTCGTCCCGTGAACAAGAAACGTTACTTCACCCAAGCTGACATTAAATTTATTGATTCCTTCTATGGTTCCAATGGCTTGATTGGCAGGTGTAGTCAAGACTTTGCTGATCTTGATACGGCCTGTGGTTTCATCTAGTAATACACCGTCGGTAAACGTTCCTCCAACATCTGTGCTTAGTCTGTACATGAACGCCTCCTCAACTTGATATGAAAATCGTTGGTTATACAAATCATATTTTCGTAAATCTACTTCAAAATGACCAACTCTAATCTTGAATACATTGTACGAGGAGGGTAACCGACTTACATCGGTCAAAAGAGAGAATTCTGATAGCCAAAAAAACGTCAAGAATATGATGGAACTTACGATAAATGACGGATGGTTTTTACAACAAATGACGTAGGATTTTCTTGGTAACAAATTTTTATTTTCGTTACAATAAAAAATGTTATAGTATATCCGATCTATGATTAAAATCCCTCGTAAACCTGATCATGGATGGTGGATGATATCTTCGGAGTATGAAAAAAGACCTTGAAAACCAAAAATGTTCCCTATAATAGAAAAAGAAGGGCAGAGATAATGCAGGAAATTTTTCATTGTTATCATACGAGGGTTTCAAATGAATCTGATCCATTGAATAAACGGGTTGGATTTACTGTGGATAATCTCAAGCAATTTTCTACGAGCATTATTGATAATGCGAATGTATGGTTGAATGTTTTAGATTCGCAGTTGAATATTGTATTTTGGAACCATGTGGCTGAAGCCATAAGCGGATATATTCGGGAAGAAGTAATCGGTCATAACAATATTTGGGAGTGGATGTATCCTGATATATCCTATCGTCAATCAGTTATGGCAAGGACAGCTGCTCTTCTGGAAAGAGATGCTGGCCTTGAGTACTTCGAGACCAAAGTTCGTTGTAAGAACGATGAAACGAAATTCATCCTATGGAATTCTCGCAGCCTGGTAGACGGCGAT
This sequence comes from Chloroflexota bacterium, assembly GCA_012798185.1. GTDB lineage: Bacteria > Chloroflexota > Anaerolineae > Anaerolineales > UBA4823 > JAAZNS01. The sequence continues at coordinate 3,212 of JAAZNS010000151.1, forward strand.
GGCGTTATATACGGTGTAATAACATTTGGGTATGACATCACAGATCGTAAACGGGCAGAGGAAGCATTACAAAAAGCAAACAATGAGATATCTGCTCTATACCATGTCGCTTCGGTAACAAGTGCATCGCTTGATCTTGACACCATTTTAGAAAGTTCTCTTGAGTGTGTATTAGAAACAATGAAAAGCGAAATGGGTCTCATTCATTTATGGGATAACCAAGATGAGGAACTTCGTCTTGCAGCTCATCATGGCATCTCATCGGATCTCATGATGAAAATGGAGCGGGTCTCCTTGGGGAAAGGTTTAACTGGTTGGGTGTTTAAGCACGGTAAGCCAATAATGACGTCCAACCTGCAGGTTGGTTTTGCGGGCTCTCATGCAATTTGCTCCGATCTTGATAATGCCTTCCTTGGTGTACCGATGCGAGCAAAGGGAAAGGTAGTTGGTGTCTTTAGTATACTTGCACAATCTAAACGGGTATTTGGCTCAGATGAGGTAGCATTATTGGGTTCCATTGCTGATCAGGTGGGGATTGCAGTAGAAAATGCGCGTTTGTATCAGCAAGCGGAACACCTTGCTATATTGGAAGAGAGGCAAAGACTTGCGCAAGATTTACACGATTCGGTCACCCAGTCCTTATATAGTCTCACTTTATTGGCAGAAGCATCGCGACGGTTGTTGAAATCGGGTAACCTAGAACAAGCCGAGGATTATTTAACCAGGTTGGGAGAAACCGCTTTAGATTCACTTAAGGAGATGCGCTTATTGGTCTACAATTTGCGCTCTCCTATTCTGGAGGATGGATTAGTGGTTGCTTTACAACAACGATTAGCGGCTGTTGAACGGCGAGCTGGTGTGAAAGCTAATCTCATTGCCAGTGATATTCCTAAGCTGCCAGCGACAACTGAAGAGAGCCTTTATCGAATTGCACAAGAAGCACTAAACAATGCGATTAAGCATGCTCGAGCAGATTCTGTAATAATCCGCATCCTATCCGAAAAAAATCATATAAAAATGGAAATAGAGGATAACGGGATTGGTTTTGATCCAGCTGCGGTTGATACTCATCAAGGTATGGGGTTAGCGAACATGAATGAACGTGTAAAACGCCTGGGGGGCAGCTTGGACATTATTTCCTCAGCAAATAATGGGACAAGGATAAGTGTGATCGTGAAAGCAGAGTAAAATAAACCTGGTTAGAGGAGGCCAAATGTCAGTGACAAAAGCAATTCGCGTTTTTATTGCCGACGATCATATTGTCGTGAGGGAGGGGCTGCGGGCATTGATTAGTACAGAGCCAGATATTGAGATTATAGGTGAAGCAGCGGATGGTAAAAAAGCGGTTGCTGGCATCCATGCATTACAACCCGATGTGATTCTCCTTGATTTGATTATGCCTCAAAAAAACGGCATTGAAGTTATTATGGAAGTTACGCAGGAGAATCCTCGGGCACGCATCCTTGTCTTGACGAGTTTTGCTGATGACGAAAAGGTTTTCTCTGCCATTAAAGCGGGTGCACTAGGCTACTTGCTCAAAGATTCCTCACCTCAAGAGCTAATCCAAGCTATACATGATGTTTACCATGGCGAATCATCACTTGATCCTACAATCGCTCTAAAACTCCTTCGAGAGTTTAAAAAACCAGCTGAACAACTCCCTGCTCAAGAACCACTTACCGAGCGTGAAATTAATGTTCTTAGTCTCGTATCCCGTGGTCTGACCAATCAAGAGATCGCCAATACATTGCAGATAAGTGAAAGGACTGTCCGAACGCATGTTGGCAACATCTTGAGCAAATTACACTTGGCAAATCGAACTCAAGCTGCTTTGTATGCGCTTCGCAAGGGTTTGACTTCCCTGGATT
>JAAZNS010000152.1 GCA_012798185.1 Chloroflexota bacterium
GGATATTATAAATTATTGATATTTCGCTTCGCTCAATAGAAAAACCCCTTCTTTAGTCAGCCTCAATTTATACATTTTTCTTCGGAAAATAATGAATTGGCACGGATGCCATTTTCTTAGGATGGTTCATGAAGGTCGAATTACGAAACATCGATAAATCATTTGGGATTGTTCATGCGAACAACAATATCAACCTTTGCATCCAAGCAGGTACTATTCAAGGGATTCTGGGCGAGAATGGTGCAGGAAAAAGCACTCTAATGAAAATTCTCTCTTGTTTTATCCAAGCTGATAAGGGAGAAATAATATTAGATGAAAAACCAACGATAATCCATTCTCCAGCAGATGCAATCCGTCATGGGATAGGTATGCTGCATCAAGATCCTTTAGATTTTCCACCGATGAAAGTAATCGATAATTTTATAGCCGGGCGGGAAGGCGGTTTATTTCCCAACCGGAAAGCAGCTTGCCAGGATTTTTATCACCTGGCACAAGAATTTGATTTTTCGCTTGATCCAGATTCATTCGTTGATGCTCTTACAGTGGGAGAAAGACAGCAATTGGAGATCTTACGATTGCTCTGGATGGGGGTAAGGGTATTGATTTTGGATGAGCCGACTACCGGCATCAGTGCCCTTCAAAAAGAGAAATTATTTACAACTTTAAAAACACTGGCAGCTCAGGGTAAAACGATAATTTTCGTTTCTCACAAATTGGAAGATGTTGAGCAAATATGCCATCGAGTAGCGGTATTACAGCAAGGAGTGTTGGTAGGAGAAGCCCAAGCTCCTTTTAAAATCGACCACCTTGTAGAATTGATGTTTAGCAAGGTGATTTCTTTGGATGAGAGACAACCCTGTATTTATGGAAATAATGTGCTGACATTGCAGAATTTAATCACTGAAGATTACCGGCTTAGGCTTGAAAGCGTGAACCTGGAATTGCGCGCTGGAGAAGTAATTGGATTGGCGGGAATGGAAGGTTCTGGACAGGGATCATTTTTACGCGCTTGTGCAGGTTTGATTCGCCCGACCCATGGCAGAGTGATCGTAGGCGAGCGAGATCTTACGGGCAAGCCCTACCTGGTGTATAAGAAAAATGGGGTCGGTTTTTTGCCTGCCTCCAGGCTCGAGGAAGGGTTGATCCCTGGATTGACTCTTACTGAACATTTTATTCTTGCGGAAGAGGCGAAGGGATTATTCATCAATCAAGAAAAATGGGAGAAGGAAGCAATAGAGCGCATTGCCTCGTTCAATATTCGGGGAACACCCATGAGCCCGGTAGAGTCACTTTCTGGAGGTAACCAGCAAAGGGCACTTTTGGCATTATTAAATTCACCATTATCATTATTGTTATTGGAACACCCTACCCGCGGTCTAGATATTGAATCAGTAATTTATATTTGGGGGAAATTGAAAGAACGCTGCCGGCAGGGTACAGCAATCATATTTATATCATCTGATCTGGAAGAAATTCTTCAATACAGTGATAGAGTCCTGGTATTTTTTAGTGGACGGGTATCACCTCCCCTGGATGCATCCAAGACAAATGTAGAACAACTTGGTCAATTGATAGGGGGAAAAGGCTGGTCGGATTTTATTACCGAAAAAGGGAGTGTTCATGCTTAAAAACAACCGCTGGGTCAACTTGTTGTTTCAATGTGCTGCATTAATCCTGGCATTACTTTTAACAACACTGCTGATGATCGCCGCCGATGCTCCGCCGCTTCAAGCATATGCCAACATTATCAAGGGAGCGCTGGGTTCCCTTGACCGTATTTCTAAAGTTTTAGTTTCATGGATACCGCTATTATTAACAACTGCCGGGCTTTTAATCACATTTTCTACTGGATTATGGAATATCGGTGTAGAGGGACAAATTGTGCTGGGGGCGATTGGTTCGACCTGGGTTTTGCGATTATTGCAGGAAAGCAATTTAGCACCAGGGTTGATCATTTTCCTTAGCATTCTGGCTGGAATGATTAGCGGTGCATTGTGGGCTTCGTTGGCAGGTGCATTGAAAACCTTTGGGGGAGTCAATGAAATTTTTGGCGGTTTAGGTTTGAATTTTGTCGCTACTGCTTTCACCCTGTGGCTGATTTTTGGACCTTGGAAACGCCCTGGAGTAGGATCGATGAGCGGTACGCAGCCTTTCCCTGAACGATTATGGCTTCCCCAAATTAAAAACTATGATCTCAGCTTGTGGGCGCTTGGTTTGGCGCTTATTGCAATAATTTTTGTATATTTTCTCTTACAAGGGACGTATTTCGGGCTGCGATTAAAAGCAGTTGGTAAAAATTTCAAGGCAGCTCATCTTTTGGGAATACCTACCTGGCAGTATATGATGTCAGCTTTTCTTCTTTGCGGTTTGCTGGCAGGCGCTGCAGGGGCGATGCAGGTTACGGCAGTGTATCATCGCCTGATCCCGTCAATATCCAGCGGGTATGGGTATCTGGGATTACTCGTCGCGATGTTGGTGAATTACCAGGCTTTGTGGGCGGCTCCCGTAGCGCTTTTTTATGCTGCTTTAAACATAGGCAGCATCCAATTGCCGATTGTGCTGAAGATGGATTCAGCGCTTTCGGGAGTACTGCAGGGTATGCTGGTTTTATTTGTGCTGATGGTTGAAGGAATACGCCAGCGGTTAATGCATCGTACTTGAGGTGAATAATCGATGAATATGGATACATTGATCATTGGATTAGCTGGGGTTCTCGCATCTGCCGCGCCGGTTGTGTTTGCTGTACTTGGTGAAACGATTTCCGAACGGGCAGGCGTGATTAACCTTTCCATGAACGGCTCTATTCTATTAGCTGCCATGGGGGGATTCGTGATTTCTGTAAAAACAGGCAGTTTATTTTTGGGATTTGTCAGCGGTATTATCATTGGCGCACTAGTTGCGTTGGTGTTGGCATTTTCCAGTATTACTTTAAAACAATCTCAGGTGGCGGTTGGGTTTGTGCTAACCATGGTATGCCGTGATTTATCTTATTTTTTGGGTAATCCGTATATGGGGTTGACCGGCCCAAGGCTTTCTTCATGGTCTATTCCCGGATTAAGCCAAATCCCAGTGCTTGGACCATTATTATTCCGTCAGGATATATTAACTTACTTGAGCTATATAGGCATTTTTATTGCCTGGATTTGGATTTATAAAACCCGTCCAGGATTGATTTTACAAGGCATTGGAGAAAAACCTGCAGCTGTATTTGTTCGCGGAGCGAATGTTAACAAATTACGTTATCTATATACAGTAATAGGCGGTGCATTGATTGGATTGGCGGGGGTTACATATTCGTTGAGTGTGAAATACGGCTGGAAAGGAACCATTTCTGGATTGGATGGCATCGGATGGATTGCGTTGTCGATTACAATTTTTGGCGGATGGAATCCTCTGCGGGCAGCATTTGGCTGTTATTTGTTTGCGTTATTGCAATGGCTGGGTTTGGTACTACAACCTTCTCTGCCAAATATTCCCTCACAAGTACTGCAAGTCGCGCCATTCCCGTTGATGATTTTGACTCTGCTGTTTGTCAATATCGGCAATGCTGAATGGGTAGAGAGAACCCTGGCCGCTATGCCAGAACCAACCCGGAAAGCTATCTCGCGGTTATTGCGTGCATTACATGCCTCTCCGCCAGCGGCGTTGGGAGTACCATTTGAAAGTGAATAGGTGAATTGAGATGAAATTTATAGGATATCAATGCTCATTATGTAAAAAAGAATATCTACCCGACCAGGTAACTTATACCTGTCCTGAGGATGGCGGGAATTTAGATGTAGTTTTAGATTATTCTGCCATTAATAAGAGTAATGCTCGGGAACAAATCCTAAAAAATCCTGAAATATCTTTATGGCGATATTTACCCCTCCTGCCTGTTTCTGATCCTGGTAATCAGGAAACGCCATTACGAGCTGCGGGCGGAACACCAGTCTTTTCACCCGCGTTGTTATCGCAGTCATTGGGTATGAAAAACTTATGGATTAAGGATGAAAGTCGTAATCCAACAGCTTCGTTCAAAGATAGAGCTAGTGCGGTGGTGGTTGCCCGCGCTCGTGAGATCAATGCAGATGTTGTGGTAACTGCTTCTACCGGCAACGCCGGGGCGGCACTAGCGGGGATGTCGGCAGCTATTGGACAAAAAGCCGTCATTTTTGCTCCCA
>JAAZNS010000153.1 GCA_012798185.1 Chloroflexota bacterium
CGCTGCCCTGTTGATTTATTTACACTCTCTCAATCCAGCTATAGGTTGTTAGTTTCCAATATTACCTTCCTCCAACAAAAGGGAAGAAATATATCGGTCCGAAATCGACAGTGATCGGGATGCTGTACAAACGCGGCGCTTCAGGGAAGCCCACATACATGATCCCGTCATTGCAATTACGGCTGGGCCAATCACAGGCATCGGGAGCCACATTGTACAATTCGAAAGTCGCCGGGTGGCTTGGGCTTAGCGCCAGATCTGCGTCGCGAATGGCAATCGTGTTATCCAGGTCGGCGCGCTGCCAATACCAATCGAACCATCCAGAGCCGCCCGAAACACTCCAGCCATTGATCGCTACCATATAATTCCCAGCGGATGGGAAGTTCAAATAAACGTAATCATCAGTACCGCTGCTATTCGTCGATGAACCGACCCTCTCTCCCGGGCAAGCGAAGGTTCCGCTTTGATCGGCATCGTAATACACATACAGGTCAAGGTCATTAGAGCCGACATATACATATGCCAGGAAACTGGCAACATTTGCGGGCATGGTTAAGTTGTAGGTTTTAAAACCGCCTGCCGAGAAATCGCAGGAATTATCGGGTGTAGGATCCTGTGTAATGGTCTCATTATAGAAATCCTCACCCGTCGTGCTCATCCCGTATACTTCAACCTGTAAACCGGTAGTGTGCGTCAATGTGGTTGTAAACGAGATAGTATCGGTGAAGTAGTTGACATAGGTGAGCGCATTTGCGTCGGGACCCGTTAACGTGCTGATGGTTTTCTCGAAGCTGGTATCGAATTTATCCCCTTCGTAACGCACCGTGTGCTGCATCACTTCATATAGACCATCGCTTTCCATCGGTGCAGCGACATATTCGATATTGCCGCCGGTTGCGGTTTCGAATCCCCAGGCACCGTCACCGATGTAATTGTAAGCGCTTCTGCCAATTTCCTCGAGAGTAAAGGGTCCAAAGATTGATGGATAACTCATAGACCAGGTATCCAACGTTGGCCCCAGGACAATCGAATCGATATCTGTTTCCGGAGCAATGTCATCCCATTCATCTTTCACGATCATATAAGTGCCATTGTCTGGAATGTTCGTCTGATCGAGGAAGAAGAAGCGCCAGTCTCCAGATTCGGGCCGCCAGGTCCAATCTTGAGCGCCGCGCACAACACTGTTATCGTAAGGCGTATTGCTTTTGGCTTCTCCACCCAGGGTAACCACTTCTGAAGTCAGATCACCAGAATAAGCGACATTGAGCACCACCGGAATGGATGAGGTATTCCCGTTGTCGGTAATATCGATAGCGCATTGGTATATTCCATAAGGCATATCCGCTGGGACATTAACAGTGGCGTTAAAATTGTCGGTGGATCCGCCTGATACTGATCCACTGGAAGTACTCAGGCTCAGCCAATCGCAAGAAGATTTCTGGTAGAAGGTAATGCGGAGTTTTAAATTACTGACGGGCACCAGGGAATTCTGCCGGTTGCGGTGCTGAAGCCCAAGATAGATGCCGTCTTTCCATCGATCTACAGCCAGTGGGTCTTTTACGGAAACCTGACGGTAAGTATGAGCATTGAAGCCATATGAGAAGCGAACATATTCACCCGCATCGATTTCACGCTCATTAACAGCACCATTGCGGTTAACATCTCTCCACAAAAAGCCATTTTTGTTGACATCCGTATGGCTGTACCAAAGAACGCGCCAGTTATTATTATCGCTGACATCTTCGTTGCTCTGCGGCTCCCATTCCTCGAAAGGCTGCAGCAATTCGGCAGTCATCAATACAGTTCCAGGAGGAATTACACCACCCGGAGCATACTGGCTGACATCGAACAAGTAATCGGGGCGGTTGAAGAGATAAGCGCTCTCGTTGGCAGCTGTAGCATCCAGTTCTAATTCATAAGAAGTGATTTCGGTTAGCTGGCTGGTTTGCAGGGTGAAATTTTGATCACTTGAACTATAGTTAATAAGTGAAAATGTTTCGGTATCACTGCTCCCCGGCTCGATAATATTGGCAAACCCAATGAACTCATACCCGTAATAATCACCGGGATTCCAGCTCGAAGGTGATACATGCAACCCGGCTATTCCTGCGGCGATATCGGTGGCTTTATCGGCGTTAACCATGCCGGCGCCTTGCTGGAAAACATCATATTTTTGATCGGTAGCGCCGCTCATCAATAGTTCACGCGCTTCCTGCCATGTAGGGAAGCTGCCATTCTTTTCCATGAAAGCATCGTAGACCAATGCCAGGTTTCCGGCTGCCACAGTTGCCGAGCGGCTGGTGCCGCCCCATGTTTCCCAGGCTGTCCAGCCATCTAACCAAGCGTTCAAAACAATATCTCCGGCTGCATAAGCGCCATCAGCAGTCACACTGGGCGCCAGGCCAGCCTTGGCGGTTGGTCCTCGGTTAGACCATGGGGCAACATCGCCCCACACAATCTGATCGGGCGCGCTGATCGAATCCCAATTCGTGGAGCCCATCTGGGTCGAAGCGCCGACGGCAATTGCTGTGCTGCCGCTGGGAGGCGCATTGGTACCGTACCCAGGGGCACCATTGCCTGTAGAAAACATAAAGGCATGCTGCTGACCATAAATGTTGTAACAGTAATGGTAGGGAGTGTCCGTTATCAGAGGCCCAGTGCAGGATTCGTGATATCCAAAATATGGCCTGGTATTGATGCGGGTCACTAAACGTGAGCGGTAATCCCATTCATCATTATCAGTATCACTGGAGCCATAGGAGTTGGAAGAGATCTGAGCGCCATCGTTGGTTTCTCCAATTCCATCCATACCAAAAGCCGCAAAATACCAGGAAGCGGCTGTGGATTCCTCGTGATCGATGTATGAATCGCCCATCGCAATAATTTTGGTATTCTTGCCTGCGCCTGTGACCATTCCCGGCGCAGAGGAGGGCTTCCAGCTGGGGCGGACTTCGCTTCCACCAACTAATGAAGGATCACCATCTGCCTGCCCCTGCCCCACAATAGCGCTGGCGGTTAAGGTGCCATGCGCCGCCGCAGGACCCAGCGGATCATCGAACATGAACGCTACCAGGTCGCCGCTTTCCGGAGGGGTTATTCCATAAGAATCTGGATCATAATACCAATCCATTCCCTGCGGCCAGTGCAAGCCATCGGATATGAAATACACCAACCCGCCTGAAATATCATTGAAACCATCCATGTTGTAATCCCAGCAGGCAGTTGGAGAACTTTTATCAGTGCGGGCTTCATCGCTGAAATCGCGGTCATTGTCCATATCCACATACACCGATTCGAATACATCATCGCCATTCTCATCGACTACCAAAACAGCAATGCGATTCCCATAGACATAACCTTCAAGCGATGTATCGGGGTGATACCCAATATGATATTCGGTACCGGGAGCAGCAGTTGCGGTTGTGGTATAAACACTGCCATCAAAAGCGATTGTAGAGCCGCTTCCGGTTGCACGGGTATCGGCGAATTTCGACAGCCCATAGCCGAAAGTATTAAGATCGGTCATCTCTTCGTTGATAACCAAATCGAACAACAATAGAAAATTGGAGACCGGGCTGTAAGCTACCGGCCAGCCGTTGAAGTAGTCCAGGTAATTCGATACTCCGCCATATTCGTAATTTAAGCTGGAACTTACATTATATGTTTTCCAGGTGCCATAGAGATCGGGATGGCAAAAATCCACGCCCGAGTCAATGTCTGCTACAACCACATCGTCGCCCGTATAACCTTTGTCCCAGGCGAGGCTCGAAAGATGCCCCGGACCGACATCCCACCACCCAGTAATTGAATTTTCTTGCTTTACATTGTCCGCTGAACCTTTACTGGCTGCTTCAGCCAGCTTCTGGCGGAGGATTTCAGTCGGCTGGGATGGGGTTTCATCTTCAGGCAGAAAACGCGGCACGGGTGCAGTAGCCTGCACCAGGCTTCCGCGTACAACAACAGCCAGGCTGGCAAGTTTTGATAGATAATCTGCCTTCACACGGGCTATCCATACAAAGCTGTTATCGTCATCCGAGATTGCCCGCCGCAGGGCTTTGACATAATCCGGCCATACCACATCGCTTTTTTTGGTTATCAGGTGAACGGTTACAATATCTTCACCGCCGGCTTTGGCAAGTTCCTGCAATGCTTTATCATACTTTGTCAGCGCTGCATCTGAGGCAGCTTCAACACTGCTTCCGCTGCCTGAATTTTCTTGCTTCGACTGGGATGCCTGCACTGCCATATTCCTGCCCGGCAGCGCCACCACCAGCCCCAGAACTAGGGATAGCAAGAACAAAAGGGTACAAAACCTTCTTAACACTTGATATTTCATTACTCTCCTCCTGACAGGCTCTAAACCTGTCTATAGAATTTTTTCCAGCGCTTTTTACACGAAAAGGGGGTTTCGCTGGTCGATAAAATGGTTGCTAAACATCTTGATATCGCACTGTCCTACATCTTTTCATTGGTTGGGTTTTATCCCCCGAACCAAAGACACAATTAATAGCTAGAGGGTGCGTCGATAATTATATAAACAATGCTGATGCTAAAATTATCAACAACTTGTTGCATCTAATTCAGCTGTTACCAATATATAAGAAATCGATTACTATCAGAAAAACGTAAATATATTTGAGCGACTTGCATTTTTAAAAATATACCCATTTTATTCAAATGTCAAGCAATGAAATCGATAATCAACATCCATAAAAAAAATTTAAGATAAGGATAGTAATGGCTTGTTGCCTAATAATCTTAATTCTTGAAATGGTCGATATCTTAAAGATCGAAAGCGGGTTTTTCCAATGAAAAAATTCCAAACAATTTTTCCCCTGATAGTTAACGGGCTGGCATGTGCGGCGATTGGCGCAGCTTTTGGCTCGTATTTGGGGATTTTCCCCGGATTGATTGGCGGGTTTATCATCGGTGTGCTGGTGGCGGCAATATGGGAAGCTCTATTTCAACGCCTGGCATTACGCCCAAGGATATTTCACTTCCGCTCAGTATTTCTGGTGTTACTCGAGTTCTTTTTAACCCTACTGCTGGTCATCCAGCTCGTAATGGGCTGGTACAACACACATCCTAAACGATTGCCAATACCCATCACCCCCGCCGAGATGGACCTGCCATACGAAGACGTGCAGCTTACCACTTCCGACGGTATTCCGTTAGCAGGATGGTATATCCCGTCCCGCAATGGCGCTGCCATAATCGCCTTGCACGGTTTTAATGGCAACCGTGCCCATGTACTTCCGCATGCCAAAATCCTACACCAAGCCGGGTATGGCGTCTTGTTGTTCGATCTGCGCGCCC
>JAAZNS010000154.1 GCA_012798185.1 Chloroflexota bacterium
CCCTTCTCGGCTAATTGACTCATCTTCAAGCCAAACATCGATTGCCTCCCCATTAACAATCGCTGTAATTGGTTGAGTATGAATATCCAACAAGTCCACTTCATAGGATTTGTTGTTTATTCTGAATTTATATTTCATCGAATGCGACCTCGTTTTGTAATGATATTTGAACGCATAACTGCCTGCCAGGCACTTACTAAAGCGGTTGGCGGTAATGGAAATTCATGAGGGGTATTTGCAGCCTCATTTTGTAGTGTCAGTGAAATTGCTATTATTGCAGCTTTATGATTTTCGTTAATCATTTCTTCTTGTTCAAATTCGTCTTGAATTTCACGATCTTTGAACAGGTTTGTGAGGAATGCCATAAACCCCCAAAGAAAAAATATTAACAAAAAAACAAGGCTAATACCGATAATTGAAATTAATAACACCATAAGTAATGCATCAATCATTTATGATTCCTAATCAGCTGATTATACTGGAATGTTACCGTGCTTACGCGGCGGCGCTGATGAATATTTATCTCTCAATGCTGCCAGCGATGCAATAATTTTCGAACGCGTCTCACGAGGCTCGATAATATCATCCACATATCCAGCTCTCGCAGCATAATATGGATTATTGAATTGCTTTCTGTACTCTTCTACTAACCGGCTTCTTTCGGCTGAAGGATCTTTAGATGATTCAATTTTTTTTCTAAAGAGAATATTTACAGCTCCCTCAGCGCCCATGACTGCAATTTCTGCGCTAGGCCAGGCATAAGTGACATCAGTACCCAGGTATTTACTTCCCATAACTATGTAAGCGCCGCCATACGCTTTACGAGTAATAACAGTTATTTTAGGCACGGTTGCCTCTGCATATGCATAAAGAACTTTTGCGCCATGTCGAATAATACCGCTATGCTCTTGAGCAACACCAGGAAGATACCCAGGAGAATCTACAAAGGTAACCAGCGGAATGTTAAAACAATCACACATACGAACAAACCGCGCCATTTTATCCGAGGCATCGATATCAATCACGCCGGCAACTTCACTGGGTTCTTGGGCTACAATACCAACGCTATGTCCTCCAATACGAGCTAACCCAATGATAGCATTGCGCGCCCAAGTTGGATGTAATTCGATAAAAGTGCCTTGATCGATTACTGTTTCAATGACTTCATGCATTTGATAGGGAAGGGTAGGGTCCATGGGGATGATGGAATTTAATTCCTCATTCATGCGTAAAGGATCATCTTCAGGTGGTTCATAAGGGGGATTTTCGATATTGTTTGATGGAAAATATCCTAATATTTTTCTTGTGAGAAGCAATGCCTCTTCTTCCGAATCAGTTGCCAGATGTGCCGTACCGGTCGTTTCAGTGTGAACCGTTGTACCTCCCAAACTTTCTGCATCGATGATTTCTCCAGTTACAGCTTTAATCACTTCAGGTCCGGTTAAGAACATAAAAGAATGTTTTCTAACCATGATAATCAGATCGGTTAAAGCTGGAGAATAAGCCGCACCTCCAGCACAAGGACCTAACATCACACTAATTTGGGGAATTACTCCTGAATATTGAGCGTTACGTCGAAATATTTCTGCATACCCGCCGAGGCTTTTCACGCCTTCTTGAATTCGTGCACCGCCCGAATCGATTAAACCGATAATTGGAACGCCATTACGTAAAGCCAGGTCCATTACGCGGCATATTTTATGTGATTGCATTTCTCCCAGCGTACCGCCATATACAGTGAAATCTTGCGCATAGGTATATACCGTTCTGCCGTTGATTTGACCATACCCTGTGATAACGCCATCTCCAGCAAATTTTTCCGAAAAAGCTCCCATCTCATCGCTTTGGTGAGTGATGAACGGTTCTAATTCATGGAAAGTCCCGGAATCTAATAGGATATCTAACCGTTCACGGGCAGTTAATTTTCCTTTAGCATGTTGGGTGGCTATTCGCTCTACACCACCTCCAAGGCGAGTTTTTTCTCTTAAAGCACGTAATTCTAAAATCCTGGGATCTTCATTAGACATTTTTATACCTCTATGAACACTATTCAACCAATGATTTCCTATCGAATCATATCAACTTAGTGAGATTACAACAGTGATATTCTTCCCGATATAAAAATAAAGAGTTACGTAATATCCAAATATGAATAATAGAAAAAGCGGTTAATTAAATAAAAAAGGGCAGTAATTGCCTGCCCTTAATTATTAAAATTAATTTATTTATTTCGTATAGGTAAACACCATCAAATCTCCACCATTGCCTTCAACGATGATTAATCCATCACTTACATAGGTATAGCGGGGTAATATTCCTTCACTGTATGCAGATCGAACTGGTGTAGGCGGATCCATTTCATTCCAATAAACCCAATATCCCGGTCCATTCCAATATCGTCCGTCTTGGTAAAGGGTCAGCCCTGCGCTTGTGTAATGGCTATCGGGTCGGTAATCAGAAACTGCCGAAATACGGCGAATAACCGCAGGATTTTTAGTGGATGTTATTGGATTATCATGACTTAATCCCAAGCTGCTTTTTCGATCAGTTATTGTCATACTTTCGCTTGCTCCCCAATGAGCATGAAAAATCGTGTTCCCAGCCATTGTCAATGGGCATTGCTCATCAGTGATAAATGTATAAGAATTACTAAAATCGATAAAGCGTAAATCACCTGCTGCCAACCCTGAAATGGTATGATTATCTAACACCATTTCTCCCATGTGCGAATCCCAGCGCCCATCTGGAGGATTTCCCTGACCACTGCGAAAGATTTCATAGGCAATTTCACTGCCATCTGCAAAAACTTTGACGATAGGCATTGGTCCAGATTCAAGATCTGGATTACCATTGACCAGAGATTCAACGCCACCAAATCCTACTGCTGGTACAAAACTTTCGCTTCCATCATCCAGATTCAATGCGAATAGATTTTTTAAACTGGGATTGGCTTGGAGATAAGCACGGATTTCTGCATTGGTTTCGGGATACATATTTCCCGAACCAGGGCCACTCCATAAACCTCCCATCCCAATATTGAGTCTGATAAATACTATCCCATGATTGTCGGCAATAACTGGCCAATAATCGTAAGTATATGGTGAAACTGCTGGGTGATTAGTGGGTTTTACATGCCATTTCACATTCCCGGTCGTGCCATCTACGCCATGGACGAATAAATCTTTTGTCCCAAAAACGACGAGGTCTTTCTGATATGAATAAGCTAATGCAGTAGAAGGAATTGAGTTCGAACTATATGACCAGGAAATATTCATTATCGCTGAATTAATTTTGTGCAGCACACCGTTATCTGAGATCACATAAACCCGGGATCCAACAAGCAAAACACTTTTGTTAATTGGACTTCCGACAGAAATGCTATCAATGATTTCACCCGTTTCAGCATTAACCTGGTAAACAATTCCATTTGCGCCACCAATATACAGGTAGCCTGTTGTAGCATCATATGCTGGCGTAATATTAACTGCTGCTGCAGTAAACTGCCACGCGAGATGTCCATTAGATTTTGCTAATGCGAATAAACCTTGCGAACCAGCCGGAGCATAAACATTTGAACCACCGGTAATTGTTCGGGCATCCCTTGGTGCGTTGTAGAAATGAGACGATGTGCCTCCGCTGCTATCAGAAGCATTCCAAGTCCATGCTAAATTCCAAGGTTTTTCTGGGATCTCTGCAATATATCCGCTGCGTAATGGATCATGGGCATCCTGACTCCATTCCGATTGTGCTATTTCCAAAGCACTTGGGATAGCTACGATATCTTCTCCGGGATCAGGCGGAGTGGTATCGGTCGGTTCGACGGTGGGACTGGTTATGGGAGTAGATGTCGGCGTGGGAAATGGTGTTGTTGTAGGTGAAGGAGTTGATGTGGGAACTAATGTTTCATTTGGTGTGGGATCTGGTGAAAACGAATAAACACCGCTTGAATTTTGATTAACGATCAATGGTAATGAAACTTGGTAAATGAAAGGAACTTGACTTTGAACAATTACATTTGAATTATTTGTGGTGGCGTATGAAATAATCCTTGGAGGAAGAATTAGCCAGGTA
>JAAZNS010000155.1 GCA_012798185.1 Chloroflexota bacterium
AATGATTATACAAGTATTTATGAACTTTGCGGCTTACCTATCGTAAGTATTATTTTGGAGAGCGTAAATATTACATACGCTCTCCATTAATTTTATTCATTCCTCCATCAAATATTCTTGTTACGAATTAGTACCTGAAATAGAAGAAGGTGTTGCAGTCGGACGCGGATTCGCGTTACCGTCAGGACCTCCGAACCAGCCAGGATTACCAAACCCGCCAGGACCGCCTGATCCACCAGGACCGCCGCCAGGACCACCCATCCTCGGTCCGCCGCCCTGACCAGGAGCCGGTGGTGTACCAGAAGGCTTTTGATCATCAGAGCCGTTCTGCGCTGGGGGTTTTTGCCCATGACCTGGTCCACCCATCCCAGGCATTCCCTGTTCGAAGTTTTCCAGGAAAAGATCTGCCTGTTCCTGTGTGACCGCACCATCGGTAACAGCTTGGGCTACGGCTTCTTTATAAGCAGCTTGCAGTGCTTCCTGATATTCCTCGGTAGTCATGCCAACTGCGGAAAGAATATCTTCCATCGATTTACGTTCATCCAGGTAGGCTTTTAATTCATCTTCGGTAATACCCAATGCTTTTACCTGTAAGGCACGCGGGTCAAGATAACTGGAAAGCGCCTGGCGTATTTCCATTAAATCGACTTGCTCCTGGGTAATATCCCCATTTGCCACCGCATCTGCCAGCATGGCTTTTCGAGCAGTTTCTTGAGCAGCCTTTAATTCATCTTCGCTAATTCCCAAAGTCTCTGCCAGATATGCATGATAATCGATCTTATTTTCATCCTGCGCTTCACCCGGGCGGCCAGGACCACCGAAGCCAAATCGAGGGAATCCCTTCTCGCTGTTGAGCATTTCATCTGCCTGCTCTTGAGTAATCAAACCTTGATCGACCGCTGCTTGAATGACCGCTTTGTTTGCTTCCTCTTGAGCAGCTTTAAGTTCATCTTCAGTAATTCCTAAAGCCTCCGCCAGATATTTTTGGCCATTTTCCGGATTTCCGCGAAAACCGCCTCTTTCAGCAGGCACATCCGTGGCTTGATTTTGATTTCTTTGGCTGGCAGCTTTAACACTAGATGTCAAGCTTAACGCCGCAACACTCAGCGCAGTCACCGCAATGAGCGCGCCGGTCAGTATTAGTTTTGTTAGTCGTTTCGAATCTCGCATATATTGTTTTTCTCCTTTTTCTATCCATTTCAAAAAAATCATGCGATCAAATTTGATCTACGCTTAAGATAACAAACCCATATTTAGAAATTATGAAGAAGTGATTTGGATTAGATTTAGAAAACATCAGTTACCCCCAACAGATTAGCAAAGAAACATTCATAGAACCTGAATACCATCTTAACAATTTCTAAAAATTGTTTTTTTAGAATATTAGCAGCTTTAATTTGAAAGTAATTATCAGGAGTATAAGCAAATGACAAAATTTCAGCCGTTTTCGTTCATTACTAGTGTTTTTGCGAAAAAAGAATTTAAAATTTATAAATTTACATTTAAAAAATCAGTGTTCTTTGTTCTTATTGTTTGTTTGCTCATTGCTGCCGGGGGAAGCGGTTATTATTTTTGGCGAAATAACGTTGCCAAGGCTTCAAATTCCGAAAAATCCACATTAGAAACCGCTGTGGCTTACACTGGAGAAATCACCGTAATGGCAAGCGGAACCGGAACAGTAGTTGCCGCAAAATCGATCGATATGGCATTCGAATATGACGGTACGGTCACCGAATTGAATGTGGCAGTCGGCGATAAAGTTAAAAAGGGAGACCTACTGGCTAAGCTGCAAACAGAATACACCGAGGAAGAAATTAAAGCAGCTATTGCCAATGCAGAACTGGCACTTACCCAGGCTCAAAATGAATTAGAAGAATTATATATCAACGCAGAATCCAATAAAACTTCAGCATTGAATAATATATCGACTTACGCCAAGGAAGTCCGCGATGCGCAATACAATGTCGATAATTACTTAATGCCTTCCTCGTTACAAGGAATGGATCCTATCGAGGCATTGGATTACACCAAAGAACAATTGGATAAAGCGCGAGAGGCATTCGAACCTTATAAATTCGATGCACAAGAGAACAGCACCCGTCGTAAGCTGCTCGAACAATATAATCAAGCCCAGTCCAACTATAACTCGGCAGTTACACGCCTTCAATATCAATATATCTTGGATGTGGCTGAAGCGAATCTGGCAAAAGCCAGATCCGATTATGAAGCCTATAAAGATGGCCCCACTGAAACTGAACTAGCAGAAGCGAATCAAAAAATCACCAGCGCAGAGGCTGATCTTGCCTCGGCAAAAGAAATGGTATCGGTCGCTTCGCTATATGCGCCATGGGATGGCACGGTAACAAGCATCTCGGCTGATGTTGGAGAGTATTTAGGAACCACCACTTTCCTCGTCCTCTCCGATTTGGATAACCCTACCTTACAAGTATCTTTGGATGAATCGGATCTGGAATTAGTATCGGTGGGTTATCCTGCAGAAATTGTATTCGATGCTTACCCCGATGTCACATATACCGGCACGGTAACCGCTGTCGATCCAACAGTAGCCACCACGAATAACGTCAATACTATTACGGCGTTTGTAAAAATTGATAAATCTCAAATTCCAGAAGGTTTAACATTTCCCATCGGTTTAAGCGCATCTGTCGATATTATCGCCGGAAAAGCAGAGAACGCTGTATTGGTACCTATCGATGCGATCCGAGACCTTGGCGATGGTGAATACGCAGTATTCGTGATGGAAAATGACGAGCCGGTATTACGCACCGTAACCGTAGGATTGACCGATTCGACAACCGCTCAAATTACCAGCGGCTTGAACGCCGGCGAGATCGTTTCCACCGGAACGACGAAAACCACAAGCAAAAACAATCAATAACGCCGATTGATTTTCTACCCGAGGTAAGTAAATGAGAACAAATCTTAATAAATTTTTGCCCTCCGGTAATTTTCACAGGTGAAATCCATGACGCAAAAACCAATTATTCAAATCGAAAATCTAACAAAAATCTACGGTGTTGGCGATATCCAGGTTAAAGCGCTTGAAAATGTGACCATGACTGTACACGAAGGTGAGTTTGTTGCCATCATGGGACCTTCAGGATCGGGCAAGAGCACATTGATGAATATTTTGGGCTGTCTGGATAGACCCAGCGAAGGGAAATATAGACTGGCAGGTGAAGATGTCAGCGAGATGGATAAAATCCAATTGGCGATCATCCGCAATCAAAAAATCGGTTTTATTTTTCAATCGTATAACCTGCTTCCCCGCACCACCGCTTTAGAGAATGTCATGTTACCCATGGTTTATAACCGCGGTAATGATATACCTGATGACGAGCAACGGCAGCGTGCTTTAAAAGCACTCGAACAGGTAGGGCTGGCTGAGCGCGTCAATCATCAACCCCAGGAGTTATCTGGAGGTCAATGTCAACGGGTGGCTATTGCCCGCGCTCTGGTCAATAAACCGGTATTGATCTTAGCTGATGAACCAACCGGCAACCTGGATACGAAATCTAGCGTGGAAATTATGAGTATCTTGACAAAACTCCACGAGGAAGGAAAAACCATCGTCATGGTGACCCACGAAAATGATATCGCTTCTTATTCGCAACGCATCATTCGTTTTCGTGACGGTCAGATCGACACCGATAAACCCAATGGTCATAAACCGATGCTACAAATGAAGAAAGAGGTGGACCATGAACTCTCGTAAAGTTATTCGTATTGCTTGGGAAGGGCTGAATCGCAATAAGCTGCGTTCCCTTCTCACCATGTTGGGTGTCATCATCGGTGTTGCGGCGGTAATTATCATGGTCGCTGTAAGCGCTGGCACAGAAGCCACCATTGCCGAACAAATCCAAGGACTGGGCACTAACCTGGTCTTCATCCAGGAAAGCTTTACCCGCATGACGCCAGGGCAGCGGCAAACCGGCAACGGGTTGACCTTTGAGGATGCCGATGCTATTAAAGAAAATATTCCTGGTATTTCTGGTGTGGTGGTGGAGCAAAACGCTTCGGAGACCGTGAAATACGGCGGTCAAAGCATCGATGATGTCTCAGTGCTGGGAACAACGATTGATTTCCCTGAAGTACGAGATATGACCATCGCCGAAGGACGTTATTTTACTCAAACAGAGCTCGATCGGAAATCCAAGGTGGCTGTATTGGGCGCTACTTTAGCTGAAGAGCTGTTTGGCAGCAACACAGCCATCGGACAGGTCATTACCGTCGGCAGTGTAAAACTTACCGTCATTGGTGTCATGGAAGAAAAAGGCTCAACCGGCGGTGTGGATTACAACAGTAATGTATTCACTCCCATTACCGTTGTATTTGCCAAATTCAATCGAGATCCATTTGCACGAATGATGGGAAATCGGGTGCGGATGATTTATGTAGCCGTGGAAAACGAAGAAGACATCGAAGACACCATCTACCAGATTGAATTGCTGCTTGCCAAGCGCCATGAAGTAACTTTAGATACCTTAGATTTCACAGTCACCACACAGGATGACATTATCGAAACGCAAGAATCGACCACTGCCGCTTTCCGAAATTTGCTGGGCTGGGTCGCCGGAGTTTCATTGCTCGTGGGCGGAATTGGCATTATGAATATCATGTTGGTGAGTGTGACAGAAAGAACACGTGAGATCGGCATCCGCCAATCCATTGGCGCAACCCCCTCAGATATTCGCAGGCAATTCTTAACCGAAGCATTGTTGCTCAGTTTGGTCGGGGGGTTGATCGGTGTGATAAGCGGAATCGCCGGTGCCAAGATATTTGGCGCTGTAGGAGATATGCGCACTGTCGTATCGATTTCCTCGGTGATTATCGCCTTTTCATCTGCCGCAGCTGTTGGTATCTTTTTTGGATATTTTCCAGCGAATAAAGCTGCGCAATTGGATCCCATCGAAGCCTTGCGACATGAATAATATTTATCAGATGAGCAGGGAAAAAATCTAAAAATCGATATTTTTGTTATGCAAAAATATTTCCAGGAGTAAAAATGAAAAAAACAGCCATTATGATTTGCCTGATTACCATCACGCTGGTTATTTGCGCCTGTAACGCAATTCCCCAGGGTCAGGCAAGCGGATACTCTGCACCGGCTTCTTCAAATCAATCCAATGTCAGCAACGGCAATCCATCCAAAGATAATACAAAGTATCTGGATGTAAGTTATGCCAATGCATTACCCCTACCCATGCAGCTAAGTATCGGTATATTGAAGCTTCAGGGTACGGAAAATGAAGTCGATGCAGAAACTGCGAAACAATTATTGACATTATGGAAAGCGGTTAAAAACTTAAGCAACAGCGACACAGCCTCAACCATAGAGATCGAAGCCCTCTATAAACAAATTCAAAGAACAATGACCAAAGAGCAGATCGAAGCGATATCCAATATGAAATTATCTTCGGATAACTTAATGCAAATATCAAAAGAATTGGGGTTGGCTGTTGGAAATGGTTTTGGTATGGGAACAATCTCTGAGGAAAGGAAAGCCACCATGGAAGCTGCACAAGCCAGCGGTGGTGGCGGTATGATGGGCGGCGGTCCGGGCGGCGGCATGCCTGGCGGAGGAATGCCAGGCGGTATGCCCGGCGGCGCTCCTCCAGGGCAAAATTCCTCTTCAAGTGGAAATTCTCAAAATCGCCCCTCACAATCTTCCCAGATGGATTCGATGTTGGTCGACGCGGTTATTAAATACCTGAAAAGCAAAATTCAGTGATTTTCACCTGATTACAAACAATCAAAAACAAAAATCAATTTAAAAACAGCTTTCATCATCTGCACCTTACCAATCGGATATGGCATCTCTAAGATCAAGTTGGAGCAGGCATGAATAACCAATAAATCTGAATATAGGAGATATACCAATGATCGATCAAATCAATGGGAACATGATGGCAGGCGGTATGTCCATGATGTTCGAACCCAAAACGCTTACTGATGAACAAAAAGAAAAGATACAAGAAATCCTCTCCAACTATGACGCCGAATCAATTACTGCCGAAGATGCCAAGGAAATCTTTGAAGCCTTCAAAGAGGCAGGGATCACGCCATGCAAAGGGATGAAAGAAGCGATCGAAGAGGCAGGATTCGACGCTGATGAAATTCGTTCCCTTGCCGGGTTTGATCAACCGCCCCCTCCTCCTCAAGGCTTGGGCTCTAAAAGTATTAATATCAATCAGAGCGCATTACAAGCACTGCAAACGATTCTCAACGATTACGATCTGACCGAATTATCGGAAGATGAGCAAAGCGAATTACTGACTCGCCTGCAGGAAGCAGGGTTAATGAAATATCCAGGCGCCACCATTGACCTTTCCGCTTGATTATATTAATAATTTCTTATAGAGGACATTAATAAAAAGATTTCCAACTCCAACTTGATCTTACAGGTGCCATATCCGATAACCAACTTAATATTTACCGAGATGAGGTTATGAAAAAATTAATTTATGTGATTGCATTATTGATATTATTTTGTATCGCTGCTCTTCCTTCATACACACGCTTGGTCGAGATTGTCATCGTCAATCAATCGGGGATGGATATCGAAATCAGCCTGTCTGGCAATGAAGAAGAGGAGCAGTATTATTTGCGTATTCCTGTTGGTACACACGACGCACCAACCGAAAAGACCTTTGAAGTCGTTCCAGATTCTTACCAGGCAACACTACATTATGTAGAATTATGGGACCCGGTTTATGGATATACCTGCGATTCAAAAAGCCAATCCATCGATGCGACTCGCAAGGTAAAAATCACGGTTTTTAGCTGCGATAAAAAAATCCCAAAACCAGGGGAGTATCCGATTATAAAATTCGGTGCTTCAGGTCGCTTAGGCAGAGGTCACAAACCAAAATAACCAATTTTGAGAAAAATAAACAAAACGGAATAATGCCTTCTCAAATGAAATCGGGTATGGTATAATCCCGCTCCGCGCTGATAAAGGAAACTGATATATATTTATAGAACAGGCGATAAGTAAGGATTTTTCGATGAGTAATATTATACAAACGCTTGAAGCAACAAAAAACCAAAATATACCCGATCTTAAGACCGGAGATGTCGTACGAGTATTTCTGCACATAAAAGAAGGTGCTAACGAGCGCACCCAAGAAATCCGCGGCACAGTTATCCGAAAACGTAATTCTGGCAATAACGCAAATTTCACCGTACGCAGAATTGCCAGCAACGGCATTGGCGTTGAACGTACTTTCTTACTCAATTCTCCACGCATTGAGAAAGTCATTGTAGAACGTCACTCGCATGTTCGCCGCGCTCAGCTTTATTTTCTGCGTGAGCGAACTGGAAAAAGCTCACGGCTTAAACAAAAATTTACATCCTAAAATCATAAAATCTGGCATAATGGTGGCGCAGTCATGATCTTTCATACTGCGCCTTTTTCTTAATATCATCTTTTTGGCTGTGGAATCTCGAACATAGAAACCATATGCAACAAACCTCGATATCCAACCCAATTGGTATTTTCGACTCGGGCGTAGGGGGATTATCGGTGTTGCGCGCTATCCACCGGCAGCTTCCCCATGAATCGATCATCTATCTTGCAGACCAAGCCAATGTTCCCTATGGCAGCCGTTCTCTGGAACAGGTGCGCCAATTCTCTGAAAGAATAACCCGCTTTTTATTGAAACAAAACGCGAAAATCATTGTAGTCGCCTGCAATACCGCCTCAGCTGCTGCCCTGATCTATTTGCGCCAGGTTTTTCCAAATGTATCATTTGTGGGTATGGAACCAGCTGTAAAACCAGCAGCGGAGTCATCCCAATCCGGCGTGGTGGGTGTCTTGGCAACACCAGCAACTTTTCAGGGCGCGTTGTATGCCTCGGTGATCGAACGCTTCGCTCAGGGAGTAACGGTTTTGCAGCATACCTGCCCAGGTTTGGTTACACAGATTGAAGCGGGGCATTTGGATACTGAAGAAACACGGGCAATACTCCTTGACGCCCTTCAACCGATGATCGCCCAAGGTATTGATACAATTGTCTTGGGATGCACCCACTACCCTTTTGTTATCCCAATAATTCAAGAGATCGTTGGTCCCAAAGTGAATGTGATCGATCCTGCTCCGGCAGTTGCCCGCCAGGTCGAGCGAGTATTAACAGCAAATAATTTGCTTCAGAAAAATAGCCAAACAGGGTTAGTGCAATATATTACGACCGCCGATCCACAAATCATGAAAGCTTTACTTCCAATGCTTATCGGCGAGACTGCGGATGTTGCCTGCGTCAGCTGGAATAGCGATAACGAGTTGACCTGGTAATAAGATATAGACCCCTGCGGCGTTTAGACCGACTATAAGAACGGTCTCTCTTCCCATCAACAATCCAATATTAAAGATTATGGAATAATTAATCCCCCTCTGCAAATTCAAGGTTCATCTTATCTGGTGTAATATGTAAACCCTCAAAATTGGCAAAGCTTAAATCCCGGAATTTCAAACCGCACGATTGACGTACTCTATCGAAAAGCACCGTATAGCTATCCAAAATACGTGTTTCCCACTTTAAGCCAAGTATTTGGCTTGTGGAGAATATGACATCAGGGCTGGGACCTTCTAATTCCAAGAAATAACCTGTCGGCATTTCATCCAACATAACTAATAAATCGTTGAAGTTATATACAGAACGGTATTTTTCATACATAAAAATAACCTGATAACCCAATGCCTGTAAAAATGATTTTGCAGATTGAAAATCACTCACCGAAAATTCAATTTCACGCCGCACCCGAACACCCTCCAAAAGCTCGCCTGGCCCCTTATAAGTGAGACGGGTTTCGGTGTCTTGCCGTAACCGCAGCACTTGAAATGAATTTGTAAGTATTTGATCAGCAGTATCGAATCGTAAATTAATCTCATGAGTGCGGGGTTGAACCAAAACAGCACCTGAATTTTTTAGTCGTCTTTCAAATGGCGCTAAATCTCTTACAAAAAATTTTATTTCCAGTTCCTGCTCATGCGCTGTCATGATTGCTCCTAACCTTAAATTACGGCTAAAAGAATTTGTTTTTGCTCGACATCATCACCTATTTTAACCCGCAGGCGTGCGATTGTGCCTTCCCTTGGCGAGCGCAGCTCATTCTGCATTTTCATCGATTCGAGAATTACCAGCACTTCACCTTTTTTCACCGCCTGCCCATCTTGCACTGGCAAAGCGATGACCGAACCCGGCATTGGCGCTTTAAGCAGGTATTCACCATGATGAGTATTCTCACTTTGTGATGCCAACCGTAACCAATTCGCCCGTTCATCTTCCACAATCACCGGATATACTCTTCCCTGCAACAAGACCAGAAGGCTTTCGTCACTCGGAGAAATTTCAGATTCATACGAACAGCCGTCGATGAGCAATGAATATAGCGTTTGATCCCCTACGGCGTGAAAATCGATTTCATAGTGTTGGTTATCGACACAAATATGATTCGCATCGATAACCTCAATCAAATGTTCGTTTTCATAGATTGATACCGTATATTTCATATCGATAGCAGCCTGTTAATCACGCAAACGTTCAACCCGGTCAGCCCACTTCCAATTGCTGAAACCGCGTTGATTTTGCTGGATAATATGCGCTGCCTTTTCAGCCTGTTGGTGTGTTACTAAGGCAGCTACAATCGCAGCAATTTTTAAATAATGATTATCGGCTTTTATGTCCTGAGTAATGTCAAATTTGTCTTCGACAAAACGAGTATCGAATCGACCTTCTCTAAAGGATTGCGAATCCATCAATATTTGATGAAATGGGATATTGGTGCGGATACCGATGATTTTATATTCTTCCAATGCCCGGCGCATCCGTAAAATGGCTTCGTCACGGGTTTCTCCCCAAACGATAAGTTTGGCAATTAATGCATCGTAATAAGGCGATATTTCGCATCCTGGGAAAATCCCCGAATCGATGCGTACCCCAGGTCCGCTGGGAACTATTTGTTGAGTAATCTTTCCAGTAGATGGCATAAAATTTCGATAAGGATCTTCTGCATTGATGCGGCATTCCATTACCCAGCCCTTTAAATTGATATTTTTTTGAGAATAACGCAAGCGGTCTCCCTGGGCGATGTGGAGTTGTTCTTTGACAATATCCACACCGGTAATCAGTTCGGTCACCGGGTGTTCTACCTGTAACCTGGTGTTCATTTCAAGAAAATAATACCGCTTTTGGCGGTCAACAAGAAATTCTATCGTTCCGGCATTAATATACCCTACCGCTTGAGCAGCTTTAACTGCAACAGCTCCCATTTCCTGCCGCAGCGCTTCATCGCTGCCAATAAATGGCGAAGGAGATTCTTCGAATAACTTTTGATGACGCCGCTGCAAAGAACATTCACGCTCTCCCAGATGAATGACATTTCCATGCGCATCAGCTAGAATTTGGAATTCGATATGCCGGGCACCCTCTACCAGCTTTTCCAGGTATACATTTCCATCACCAAAGGAGGCTTCTGCTTCTCGGCGGGCTGATTGCAAGAGAATCTGCATATCCTCCAAACAGGCGACCTCCCGCATTCCTTTTCCTCCACCACCGGCAGTTGCCTTGATAAGCAAAGGAAATCCGATTTTGGGTGCAAGAGTTATTAGCTCATCATCTGAAAGAGCGCCTTCACCTTCTGTCCCTGGGATAACCTGCACCCCAGCTTTGGATACCGTAGCTCTGGCGACTGCTTTATCGCCCATGGCGGTAATTGCAGATGGTTTCGGTCCGATAAATACAATCCCAGCATCCTGACATGCTTGAGCAAAATCAGCCCGTTCGGCTAAAAATCCATATCCCGGATGAATCGCATCGGCATGTGCCTTGCGGGCAATTTCGATGATTTTTTCGCCCCGCAAATAGGAATCTCTTGCCGGTGCAGGACCTAAATAATACGCTTCGTCGGCATATCGAACATGCAAAGATTGACGGTCGATTTCTGAATATACAGCAATTGTACTAACACCCAATTCCCGGCACGCTCTTATGATCCGCACCGCGATTTCCCCCCGGTTGGCAATTAATAACTTACGAAACATAATTCTCTTTCAAGAACTCCAATACTTTATGATTGAAAACATCCGGAATATCCTGGGGTAACTGGTGTCTTGCGCCAGGTTCTAACCATAGCCTTGAATTGGAGATTGCCTCGGCAATATCGCGAGCGTGTTGAAGTGTAGCATGCTCGTCATTTTCACCCTGGATCACCAGTGTGGGACACAGGATGCTGCGAATTATCTGCCGCATATCCCATCCTAAATTTTCCATTTTCACCCAGCCGTTATACCAATTGGAAAACATTTGCTCGGTTTTATCGCCGTGTAAATGCTGCAAAGCCGAGCGGAACCAGGGGTTTTCATAGAAAGATTTACGTACCTGCAAGATGCCAGAGACCATAGATGGTTCGACATAAATATGCGCTGCCACTACCACCAGACAGCCAATTATTTCAGGAAAACGGGCAGCGTAGTACATCGCCAATGTCCCGCCGTCGCTGTGCCCAATTAATGCTGCTCGTTTAATTTTCAGGTGATCAAGCAAGGCAGATAAATCCGCCAGGTCTTCTTTGAAATCATTAGTAATCAGGGAGGAACGATAATCGGATTTTCCATATCCCCATCGATCATAAGCAATCACACAATAACCAGAATTGGCAAACACTTCGATCTGTGGCTGCCAGGAATAAATCGAACCTAATCCATGGTGTAAAAAGATCAAAACTGGATTTTGAGGCAGCCCATAGAACGCTACAAAAAGATTTCGTCCATTGATATTAAATAACTGTGATGTATAAGTTTCCATAAAGTTCTATAAAGGAATGCATCCATGTTTCTTGGGAGGATTAGAATCCCGTTTATTGGAAAGCATTTCTAATGCATTGATTAATCGAGGTCGTGTCTCGTGCGGCAGGATAATATCATCGATATAACCGCGCGAGGCAGCAATATATGGGTTGGCGAATTTCTCACGATAATCTGCTACCAAATCAGCCTTCCGCTTCACGGGATCATCAGAATTGCTTAATTCTTTGCGAAAAATGATATTCACTGCTCCATCTGGCCCCATAACTGCAATTTCTGCACTTGGCCATGCCAAATTAATATCGCCGCGTATGTGCTTGCTGCTCATCACATCATAGGCGCCACCATAAGCTTTGCGGGTAATTACAGTCAATTTGGGTACAGTGGCTTCGCAAAATGCATAAAGCAATTTCGAACCAGAGCGTATAATACCGCCATGTTCCTGAGCGATCCCCGGAAGAAACCCAGGAACATCCACAAAGGTTATCAGCGGGATATTGAATGCATCACAAAAACGGACAAACCTCGCCGCTTTTTCTGAAGAGTTGATATCCAATACCCCCGCCAAGACCGCCGGTTGATTGGCAACGATTCCGATGCTATACCCTCCGAGATGTGCAAAGCCGATAACTATGTTAGGTGCATATGCTTCCTGAATTTCAAAAAATTGCTTATCGTCAACGATAAAACGGATAACTTCTTTTATATCATAGGGTTTCACCGGATCATCTGGAATGATCGTATCGAGTGTATTTTCCATGCGTAAAGGATCGTCTCCATTAGGAACAAAGGGCGGATCTTCCATATTATTTTGTGGCAGATAAGCCAGCAGATTTCGGACCAAAAGGAGTGCGCTTGCTTCACTGCTGGCGCTCAAATGTGCAACACCGGAGATTTCCGCATGCACGTCAGCGCCGCCCAATTCTTCGAATGTAACATCTTCATGCGTCACAGCTTTAACCACATCTGGTCCGGTAATAAACATATACGAAGAATCACGCACCATGATAATAAAATCAGTGAGTGCAGGAGAATAAACAGCCCCTCCAGCGCAAGGTCCCATAATCACGCTGATTTGAGGGATCACTCCCGAGGCGAGCGTATTGCGCAGGAAAATATCGGCATAAGCGCCTAAAGAAACAACTCCTTCTTGGATGCGTGCCCCACCTGAATCATTCAAACCAATAACCGGGGCGCCGTTTTTCATTGCCATATCCATAATTTTACAGATTTTCCCAGCATGTGCCTCACCCAAGCTGCCGCCAAAAACAGTGAAGTCTTGCGAAAAAATATAAACTAATCTTCCCTCTATCGTCCCCCAGCCGGTCACCACACTATCACCCAGGAATTTCTGCTGATCCAAACCGAAATCCGTAGTGCGGTGTAAAACAAAGCAGTCCAATTCACGGAATGAGCCTTTATCGAGTAATAAATCGATTCGTTCACGGGCGGTTAATTTTCCACGTTGGTGCTGCGCCTTAATACGTTCTTCTCCCCCGCCCTGATGAGCTTGTGCTTTCTTCCGCAATAATTCATCAATTTTGGGATCGATTGTCATACGCTGCTCCAAAATATGCTTTGATATTCTTTAGCCGGAAAGACCATGCGATATATATCACACACAACCCGTTTATAATCAAAACAAACAACCAATTCCTATCAAAAGGAGCCACGGAGAAAATAAATCGATCAAACCAGATATAAATTGAATAGGATATTGTCCCAATTGCCATAAGAAAGGGTGATTTCTGCCAGCCAAACCAAAGGCTGCAGAAAAGCAAAATACCAAAAAATCCCCAAAACAATCCTGTTAATAGTTGATAATACGGGGGATATAATAATACGGATACCAGGAATTGCCATTGAGAAATGGTTAGAACTGCTCTTGTCAGGTTCACTATGGTAATCATGATTACAAAGAGGGAAAGAACGGTTATGGTTTTTGGTCGCTTCTTTTTTATCGTTTTTACACCCATATACTTATGAATTACTTATACTGCATATCCTATTATGTAAATTACGCTGCAATTAGAATTATCTCCCCTGTGATACTTATTTTCCCTATCCACGTCACTGTTATGCTTTTAGCATCATTGGTGAATTTGAAGGAATCACCCTTACTGCCGTCCACGCAAGTTAAATTAATCAATAATTGTGATATCCCATAAATGAACATTTCCAGGATCTTGCTGGCGTGTATCGGTTAATTTTAATTGAAACGATTCGATGATTAGTTCCTTCGATAATTTTATCGAACCTTTTGGTTTGTCAACCGAACCAAACAGCGTGGTTTCGATTTTAACCGGCGTAGATCCATCAGCAGGATATAAGATTAGTTCAATTCCAGCTTCTGTGCTGCCAAAAAACAAGCCCATCTCTTTGATTTTGATTGGCTGGCTGAATTTTATCTCGTAAATCGCCGGATTTGCCTCTGCAGTGCGCACCAATGTATTATCGTCGCCATCAAAAATGTTAACGATCTCGCCCATATCTAACGGTGAATACCGGACATGAACCGTCTGCCCCAGCCAGTTTACATCAGATTCCTTAAGTCGGCGGCGGATTTCCTTTTCTAGCGCTAATATCTGATCAATATTATCGACATACCTAACTTTTGCAAAATAAAAACCAGTCCGTCCATCCGGATATTTCACGGTTTTTTCGACATCGATGTTGGCAAATTTTCCACTGGCAATCGCTTTCTCGTACTCTTCGGGGATCATCACAAAAACTGTATTTTCTTCTAAATAAAGGTGTTCGAATAAATATCCATTTATGCTTCCTAATTTAACCGGTTGATCTTCATCAAGAAAATATCGGGCAACGATATCCGTTCCATTTGCCCAACTTGGTGAAAGGATAATTTTTGAATTGGGATGCTGATCAAGATAATCATCGACAGCATAGAAAATTTGCGGGGCGCCGAATTGTAATCCCCCCATTCCATAATCCCGGTACCAGGTTGGTCCATTTCGCAATGCATCGCTCATGGTAGAGAAACTAATCAAACTAAAAATAAAAAGTAATATAAGTGAAAACAAATTCGTGGGATTCACCCAACTTTGAAGAATTCGAACATGGGAATTTTTCTCTTTAATCCAGGTAAATAACGCAGCAATCCATTTAATACAAGTATCCAATCCCAATGCCATCAATAATGTGGCAGGAATGACCATCACTAAAACCCGGGTAATGCCTATCCCTACCAAAGCGCCTCCAACCGGTGCAGCCAGCACTGCGATTAATATCACGCGGTGCATAGAAGAGCGGAAATTCCAGAGGCACACACCAATTCCAGCGGTCACAAAAGGCAGCCAATACATCGAAATTTGACCATAGCCTTTCATCAGGTGCCGAATAAGGTCATGCTGGTTGGGAATAAACCAATATTTGGGGCTCAACCCGAAAAGGTATTGTGAGAAAAATTGACGTAATTTTTCGCTCAATGGAATTGGTTGTATCCAATATGAAGCTAATAGCTTCAAATGTTCGGTGGCAATATCTCCGTGCGTCATACGGAAGCGAATGTAGGGTAAAGCAATGACTGCCGATAAAATGATGGCAGCCGGGATGTAACGGCGGTTTTTCCAATGGTAACCAAGATCAGAAAACAGTAACAATAATCCCGTAAATGCCGTAATAACTTGCCCTGGACTGTAGGAATAAAACGCTAAACCTGCCATGATCAATGTCAAATAAATATATTTCGGTGACTGGTATCGATACAACAAATAACAATATAACATTACTGCGTAGAAAGAAACAAAAATAACCGTTTCGAAAGCAGTCCTCGAATGCAGAAACCAGGCAGGAACGACCGCTAAAAGCGCTGGGGTTAACCACCACAGAGACACCTTGAAGATATTTTTCAATGAGAAGGCAACGCCTAAAGCAGCCAATACACTTACCAGGGCTGAAACACTGCGGGTGACCAGAATCGATTTTCCAAATAATAGATAGGGAATAACTTGCAAATATACGCTTACACTAAGATTATAATAATTATCATTTTGGAAATACGTGGGAAATAATTGTCCATCAGGACTGCGAAAACCATTTTTTACAAAATCAATGGCAGAAAGCGTTTGAATGGCTTCGTCGGTAAAAAAGTAAATAGGGAATTTGGTCAAACCAATCAGGCGTGTTAGCAGATATACACCAATAGCTAAGCTGAATAACACACTGGTCAATGATATTGCCTGGAGAGATACATGAACCAGGTTTCTTGCTGCCAGAGCCAATTGACGCCATGCCAGGTGAGTCATTGATTCGGCTTCACGATCAGCCACGACTAACATGTGTACATTGGCTTTATTGTTTATAGCCACATCCTGTTTGGGTTGAAAAACTCCATTTTCGTACACTCCGCTGATCATTACTGGGTTGTGAAAAGCCGGAAACCATCGCTTTATCTTTTGCTTTTCTAACCAGGCGGGCAGCGTTTGCCATGTTTCAAGTAAACGGCGTTTGTTTAATTGATAATCTGCTGCAATCAAACCCAAACCGATGCTTAATGAAAGCAGACTGATGATTAATCCTATATAGAATACTACAGGGCGGAACTCAAACCGGTATTGATGGACTCCGTTTTGCATTCGTGTTGCCAGATACCCCCCAACGTTTTCAACTTCCGCTGGTTTTCCATCTACAGTTAATTTCCATCCCGGGTATTTGGTTACTAACAATACCAGTTCATCACCCGGTTTTCCTTGGGCAATGATCTCCACGGTGTTTGTTCCGGAGAAAAACGGCGTTAAAGGTGTAACATCGCTTCTGTGCAATTCATCAGCGTTATCTTTTATCAGAGTATCATAGCCCACGGTGAAAGCCATAGGCAAGCTTTCGGGCAAATAATAAATGTCATATCCAAGGATTTCTTTGATGACATAAGCGCCATTCTCAGTTTGAGGCGGTTCATTATTCGATTGAACGATGTAATTTGGCTTAGCCTGCACCGAGCGATGATTTATCTGGTCATCGAATTTGCGAATATCACCCCAATGGTACCAGGCGTCGATAAACCGCAGGTTGGAAGAAATCACTGCATATAACCAACCATTTGTTGGATTATTTCTGACATAATACTCTGAACCATCGTAATTTCGAAGCCAGCCCATCACCTGATAGGCAGGTGGGTAATCTTCTTCAGTTTGGACATATTGTCCGTTGGTGCTGAATACATCCCATACACCCATTGCCATCAGCACAACAAGAAACACCAATCCGATGCCCGCGGCAACTATATTTAAATAATCCATGATTGATTTTGAGCTTGAAGAAACCAATTGCCGTAAGCCTTTCCAAACAGTATCGATGCCGTATCCCGCCAGAATGAAAATTGCAAAACTGCCTAAAATCAAAGGACGTAATACATGTCTAAATTGACTTAGATAATGGGTGTTATAAAAGAAATCCTTCA
>JAAZNS010000156.1 GCA_012798185.1 Chloroflexota bacterium
ATGATACCAGAGTAAACCCGATGAAATTAAATCGTTTACCGCTAACCGGTTTTTTCGCTTTGGCATCTAGAGATATAGCGCTCTGTCCATACTTACTGCCCGGATAAATACCTTGATCGCCAATAACGCCGCGATAATCGAATTCTTTGACGGGCACCGGGGGGGGTTCGACTAAATAATCGCCCTCAATATATTGCAATCCATTCTTCGAAGAAAGCAGTGCTTCCTTAAATTGCAGCGCAGATTGATAACGTTCATCAGGACGCACCGCTAAAGATTTTTCGATCACATCAGCCAGCTGCTTGGATACCTGTGGATTATATTGGCGGATTGGGGTAAGCGATGCCTGTTCCATGGCTCGCGCCAGCGCATCCTCCGGAATATAGCCGGTAAGCGCCGCATAAAGGGTTGCCCCCAGCGAAAACAAATCGGAGCGGTGATCAGTGCGCGCTGTGCCATACTGCTCGGGTGGAGAATAGCCGGGTGTCATTGCCCGTGCACCAGTAGCGGTCGATTCTCCGCTGTGGATCACCTTGGCTAAACCAAAATCAACCAGAAAAATATGCCCCGTAGGAGTGATTTTCACATTGCCGGGCTTTATATCCCGATGGATGATTGGCTGTGTTCGATTTTCAAGATAATGTAACGCGTCACAAATTGCTGCCCCAATAATGATCACTTCATCTTCTGGAATTGTTTTTTCCCGGTCCATGCGCTGGCGTAAATCTTCCCCCTCGATAAAATCCATCACTAAATATTGTCCCTGTCCCTCGATAACAAAATGATCGGTAACCCGCGGCAGATTGGGATGACGTAAAGTGGCTAAAATAACAGCTTCCCGATGAAACTGGCGGGCATATTCATCACTCATGAACAGATTTTCTTTAAGAGCGACTTCCACGCCAAGATTCTCATCCACGGCGCGGTAAACAGAACCCATGCCGCCTTGGCCAAGGATTTCCGTTACACGGTAACGTTGATTAATGAGTTTGCCGGGCTCCAGAGTCATCGGTTTGATTATATATTCAATTTGTAATTATATATCTAAATTCCTCACCTCCCGGGCGTGGGTCTGTATGAATCGCTTTCGAGGCGGAACAGCGGATCCCATCAGCATGTCGAAGGTTCGATCAGCTTCTGCT
This sequence comes from Chloroflexota bacterium, assembly GCA_012798185.1. Lineage (GTDB taxonomy): Bacteria > Chloroflexota > Anaerolineae > Anaerolineales > UBA4823 > JAAZNS01. Next base: position 1,143 of record JAAZNS010000156.1, read on the forward strand.
GCGTCTTCGATCGTGACCAGTAATAATGTACGGCTTTCAGGATTCATCGTCGTTTCCCACAGCTGTGTAGGATTCATTTCACCCAAACCTTTATATCGGGAGATCGATGCTTTTTCAGCGCTGATTCCCATCTCCTTGAGCATCTGATCTTTTTGCTGTTCGGTATAAGCATAGTGTACCTGATTTTTATGCACTAATCGGAATAATGGCGGTTGGGCAATATACAAATGTCCACCATCGATCAATGGCTGCATATAGCGATAGAAAAATGTCAATAGCAGGGTGCGGATATGGCTGCCATCTACATCAGCATCGGTCATGATAATGACTCTGCCATAACGCAATCCGGAAATATCGAAATTATCGCCAACTCCCATCCCCAAAGCAGAGATCAATGCTTTAACCTCATTGTTTGCTAGGATTTTATCCAGCCGGGCGCGCTCGGTATTGAGAATTTTTCCTCTCAATGGCAAAATGGCTTGAAAGTGGCGGTCTCTGCCTTGTTTAGCGCTGCCGCCGGCTGAATCTCCCTCGACGATGTAAAGCTCGGTTTTATCCGGATCTCTTTCGGAACAATCTGCCAGTTTACCCGGTAATGTCAGGCTTTCTAATGCGGATTTTCGGATGACTAAATCGCGCGCTTTTCGCGCTGCATCTCTGGCTCGGGCAGATGTAAGACACTTTTGTACAATCGCTTTACCCGCATTGGGGTTTTCTTCTAAAAATGTAGCAAAGGCTTCTCCCACAACTTGTTGAGAAAGGGTCTGCACCTCAGGATTCATCAGCTTTACTTTCGTTTGGCTTTCGAATTGAGGGTCAGGATGTTTTATACTGATGATTGCAGTTAAACCTTCACGCGTATCATCACCAGAAAAATTCGCATCGCCTTCTTTAAGTAACCCAGAACGGCGGGCATAATCATTGATCGTGCGTGTAACTGCTGCCCGAAGGCCAGTCAGATGGGTGCCGCCATCGATTGTGTTGATCGTGTTGGCGAAAGAGTATACCGACTCAGCGTATGCATCGGTAAACTGGATCGCTGCATCTACGGTAATTCCTTCGATTTCTTTTTCAACATGCACCACTGGATGTAAAACTTCCCGGTTGCGGTTGAGGTATCTTACAAATGAAGTGATCCCACCCTCGAAATAAAACGTCATTTCTCTATCTGTACGTTCATCCAGAAAATATATTGTTACTCCCCGCGTTACAAAAGCCATTTCCCGAAAGCGCTGCGTCAGATTATCGAAACGAAAATCCATATCTCCTTTAAATATTTCGGGATCATATTTAAAGGTAGTATGGGTACCGAATTCTTCTTTAGAAGTTTTCCCAATTACTTTTACTGGTGCAACAGGATAGCCCCTTTCATACCTTTGAAAATGGATTTTTCCGTCTCTAAACACGCGCACTTCACACCATTCAGAAAGCGCATTCACTGCCGATACCCCCACCCCATGCAACCCGCCGGAAACTTTATAACTTCCACCGCCGAATTTTCCTCCGGCATGCAGTGTGGTCATCACGACTTCCAATGCTGGTTTTTTTAATTGCGGATGCAAGTCAACCGGGATCCCCCGGCCATTGTCAGTCACTGTCACGCTTCTATCGGGATGAATGATGACCTGGATACGGTCACAAACCCCGGCTAATGCCTCATCAATCGAATTATCCACTACCTCATAAATTAAATTATGCAATGCTTTTATATCGGTTCCGCCAACATACATCCCCGGACGGCGTCTTACCGCCTCTAAGCCCTCAAGTACCTGAATATCTTTAGCATCGTAAGAATTCGTATTTTCCTTCGCCACAAATCCTCCTGATAAATTAGGAAAGTAATAAACCACCAATAAGCTTTAAGTGATCGATGATAATTTTATTCGTTGAAGAACCTGATCTACCCAGGAAGTGGCATCTCGAAAATAAATGAATGTCGATGCCAAAACACCTGAAGCAACAAAACCATGCCCAGCCAAACCTATCATTGTCAACCAAGAAGATTCTCCTGGGATCCGCCAGAGCATATCCAGCCCTTCACTCAAGACCAGAATAATAAAAACAAATAACGCAGTTGTGGGAAAAGTATACCTGGTCATTTTAATACCTTGTTTTACTGACTCCCACATATTTCGATGATAAACAAATATTCCATGCGATGAAAAAATGAGGGGAAATATTAACCACAACACCATTCCAATAAAAACCAATGCGCCAATTCTTCCAAAAGAGCCTCCCCCTACCGAAAGCAGCGTTAGAACGCAGCTAACCGGAACAGATAAGGCTAAAACGATTGCCAACCATAGTAGTGTAAGTAACCAAACCTGTGCTGCCATCCAAGGCCATTTTATAATAGCTTTCGACCATTGAATTTCCCCGTTAATCGCAACTTGAGCAACCGACCCAAAATAGAAAGCACCCATTGACAATCCAAATAAGGTTAATAAAATCCAAATCACTACCATAGCGCTAACCGAAAGAATTTGGATTGAGTATGGTGTATTAAACGGATTGGTGACAGGCTGAATTGAAACCATCAAACTTGGAATACCAACTGGATAGGTTCGAATAATTGAAAACAAATTAAAATGATTTCCAGTTACCTCCCAAATTTGCTGATTTAACTCCATAATTTTCATTATCTCTGGGGGATTACCAACCGAGAGCTTCGCCATGGATTCCAGCATCGATTTGATCAAATTTTTCAAGCTCAGCTGTGGACCAAACCAAAGAAACAGATCCAATATTATTGGAAAAAGAATGAGGCTGAGGTGGTTTGTGATAGAATCAAAACCTGCCATAATGATATTTATCACATTTGGCGGCGCGGGTAATGTTTTAGAATTAATAGTATTCATTTCTCGTAAAATTTTACCATAACCATATTTCAATATATTATTGGTTATTAATCAAAAGATGATATCTTGACCATATACCATCTTGTCGGTAAAATAATTGCTTAATCGCCTATCGAGAGGTAATCCATTCATTGACATCCAATTTAGATAGGCAGTTTTAATGGATATGAGGGTTTAAAAGCTATAATTATCCATTATTTGTTTTCTTGTTGGTTATTTGCTTGGAATGATAATGAAAGGAGGTTCGCATCAAAAAAATACACAATAATTCGACAACAAGATCGATCATAATTTAAAACTATACTATACCTATAATCCTTCAAGGAGGAGGATGAAGATGTCGAAACGAATTTTCTTGATTGTATCGGTGCTGGTACTGGCAAGCCTGATTTTGGCTGCTTGCGCACCGGCTGCAACCCCAGCCCCGGCTGTTGAAGAACCTGCTGCTGAAGAACCTGCTGCTGAAGAACCTGCTGCTGAAGAACCTGCTGCTGAAGAACCTGCCGCAGCGGGGGCATTAAAAATCGCAATCTTGGCACCTCTGAGCGGTTCTGTACCAACCTTTGGCGTTTCCACCCGTGATGGCGCGCTTTTGGCTATCAAAGAATGGAATGCAAAAGGTGGCGTACTTGGTATGCAAATCGAACCTGTTGTAGAAGACAGCCAATGCGAAGCCGATCCGAGCGTCAATGCTGCCAATAAAGTTATCGACCAAGATGGTGTTCATTATATTGTTGGCGAAGTCTGCTCAAAAGCTTCTATTCCAATCTCGGAAATTGCTCAAGAAAAGGGTGTTGTCCAAATCAGCCCCACTTCTACCAATGAAACAGTGACCTTAAAGGCAGATGGCACAACCAAAGAATATGTATTCCGCGCTTGCTTCATCGATCCTTTCCAGGGTAAAGTTGGCGCAAAATTTGCCCTCGATAATCTTGGCGCAAAGAATGCTTTCATTCTTTTCGACCAGGGTAATGACTACGTGCGTGGTTTGGCAGAAGCCTTCGAAGCCACCTTCACCGAAAACGGCGGCACGATTGTAGGTAAAGAAACATACACCTCTTCAGACACCGATTTCTCGGCTATTTTAGCCAAGGTTTCCGAAGCCAAACCGGATATTGTGTATCTCCCCGATTACTACAATATCATCAACCTGGTCACCGCTCAGGCTAAAGAAAAAGGCATTACCGCTCCCTTCATGGGCGGCGATGGCTGGGATTCTGCAGACCTGGATCGAGCAGCTGCTGATGGCGGCTACTACACCAACCACTATTCCGATCAAGACACACGCCAGATCGTTCAGGACTGGGTCAAGAACTATCAAGCTGAATATGGATCAGTACCCGATGCCCTGGCAACCTTGGCATACGATGCAACTAACTTGTTAATCGCGGCGATTGAATCCGCCGGCGTCGATGATCCTGCAAAAGTAAAAGATTCTCTTGCAGCAATCAGTTGGGAAGGCGTTTCTGGAACCATCACTTACGATGAATTCCACAACCCAATTAAAGCTGCCGTAATCTTGCAGGTCAAAGACGGAGAAATTGTTTACGTTGCAACGGTTGCTCCATAAGTCAATCTTTCCAAACCTTTCAAGGGGCAGTGAATATTTCACTGCCCCTCTATTCTGAATCTGGATGTAGTTATGGAAACCACTTCACCTTCGTTTGCCCAAAGGATTATCCAGGGACGCTGGATTGGAAAAATATTTTTAATCCTGGTTTGCCTGTTAGCCATATGGGGAATTGGTTCAAAAGCTGTCCAATCGCCATCACTTTTTTATCAACAAATTATCAATGGAATACAGCTTGGTTTTGTATATGCTTTGATCGCTCTGGGATATACCATGGTTTATGGTATTGTTAAATTAATTAACTTTGCCCATGGCGATGTTTTCATGGTGGGAGCATTTGTGAGTTATTTTGCAGTAGCAAAATTCTCGCTTCACATGTGGCCTTCAGCAATTTTCCCTAATATATCCATTGTTGTATCAGTTGTTTTAGGAACAATTACAGTCGTTATTCTCTCGATGGTGGTTTGCGCTCTATTAGCCGTTACAATCGAGAAGATTGCCTACAAACCCCTCCGTAATGCCCCCCGAATTTCAGCGTTAATCACTGCAATTGGGGTATCTTTCTTTTTAGAATATTTTGGCGCATTAGATTTTGTTTTTACCCCAAATTTTATTACCTATAAACGTCCATTCGATATTTCGATCTGGTATCTCAAAGATGGATTTCATAAACTTGAGTCTGGATCTGCTGCCCCGGATGGCAGTATCATCTTTTCGAATATATTAATCATCATTATCTTAACTTCTTTGTTATTAGTTTTGGGATTAAATTTCATAGTGATGCGCACAAAAATTGGCAAAGCTATGCGCGCCTCATCTTATGATAAACCAACTTCGCGCCTTATGGGAATTAACGTCGATGGTGTAATTTCAATTACATTCGCTATCGGCGCTGCTCTGGCTGGCGCTGGTGGAATTTTATACGCGACAGCTTATCCCTCAATTTTCTTTTGGATGGGTATAACTCCAGGTCTAAAAGCCTTTATCGCCGCAGTTTTAGGAGGAATCGGCAGTATACCTGGGGCATTTGTTGGCGCATTGATCATGGGCCAGGCTGAAGTTCTCAGTGCCGGCTATATTTCCACACCAATGCGGGATGCCATTGCTTTTACCATATTGATCCTGGTTCTGCTAATCCGCCCCACGGGTATCTTCGGTGAACCAGAACGTG
>JAAZNS010000157.1 GCA_012798185.1 Chloroflexota bacterium
GAATGCCAGTCTGGTGATCTGGAGTATCGCGTTTAATGAATTATCGGTTCGAAAAGCGGAAGTGGATCTTGGTGAAATCACCCAAGTGTTATCCAGCGCTTCGGATAAGTGGTCGGAACTTACCCTGAAAAAGAAAGCGCCGGCTGAATTGCGTGGTGCAATCCGTTGTTACACCGAGGAAATCTTTTCGCCGCTTGACCTGATTACTCATATTGGCGGCACAAAATACGAGTTCAATTCGAATACAGCCATTATTCCGCCGCTGGTTTGGCTCAGCAGCCTCCTGGTTTATCGTGATCAATATTATCCTGGCGCGCCTTCCCTTGAAATTCCGCTCATTGTGGATGGGAATTTCAGCCCCGGTCGTATCTTCCGGCAGAACCAGGCTTCAGTTCGCAAGGCTTTAGACGAATTACATAACGCTGGACTATTATCTGTAGAAGTTCGGTCGGGGTTGGATCAGGTACGGTTTAAACGAGACACCACCTGGTTATCCATTGCAACCCAATACTTGAAAGGTGAATCCCGATGATCAACTTTTATAAGTATCTGGACCAACAAAGCAGCGAAGATAAGCGGGCATTTATTGTGCATTATCCAGCAAAATCAGGGAAAACTTCGTTCGCAAAACGAGCAGCAGCGCAACGCACCGGCATTTATTATCTTGACCTTCAACAGGCATTTTTAGAACAACCCGACCTGCCAAAAATTACTCAATGCGGTTTCGGTTTTTTGAAGGAATATTTGTTGGGATTGCAAGTGACGGAAGAGTTTATTCTGATTGATAATCCAGACTTTCTTTTCAACACCTGGAAATCTGAAGATAAACAGGCGTTGCTGCACTGGATGAAAGTTCAGTTGCGTTCTCCAGGAGTAACTGAAAAAACCTTTGCCTTTTTCATTCAGAGCGATGAAATTCTGGCAACAGCCCAATTCAACAATTCCAGCGGCCAACCGCGCATTCTGCCGCTCAACGAGTTCGAAGCAATCTAAACCCCAAGGGGAGGATCACTATGACGAAAATATTTGACCTTGTAAATTTCCACACAGCCTACGGCGATCAAGTTCGTTTGCTAGATTATTACTACAACGATAATGAAAATCGCGATCACATACGTGGTTATGTTCCCATTCGCTCTCACCGCGAAGCGTTTATTTCGTTGGCACAGGCGCAGCTACCCAGTAAGGAAAATAAAGAACGAGTTTTCATGCTGACGGGTAGTTATGGCACTGGTAAAAGCCATTTGTGTCTCATGCTGGCTAATTACTTTTCCTCCAAGCAAACCGATCCGGAGATGTTGGCTTTCTTTGATAACTGGGCGAAACGAGACCGTACAGGCTCCGAAAAGATCCGCAACATGCGTGGGGACGGACGTTATTTGGTCGCCCCTTGTGATTTTGGTGAAGCAAAACTGTTTGACGAAATGCTGATCAGCGCTCTTGAGACAGCCTTAAAAAATGAAGGCGCAGAGAGCATTGTGCTGGACACGCAGTTTAAAGGTGCCTTGAATTGGATTGAGGAATACGAAAGCGATGAACAGGCGGGCAACCTGGTTGGTACTTTCAATGATTTTCTGAGTCATTTGGGCGGAGATGATCCACGAGAGACATTGGTACAGCTCAAGTCCAATCTGCAAAAGAATCAAAATTCAGCCATGGATCAATTCCAGGATGCCTACCAAAATGCTACCAAGAGCAAGATGAAATTTGCGAACGACAGCCTCCTGGATATTCTAAGAGATCTATTAAAAAATCACGATTTCCAAAAACGTTATAAGGGATTGGTGTTTTTTGCGGATGAATTCGGATACGCCCTCTCCGATGGGCGCGTCAGCATGAGTAACTTCCAGAGTTTTGCCGAAATGACTAAAGATGGCATTGATGGGATGCAATTGATA
>JAAZNS010000158.1 GCA_012798185.1 Chloroflexota bacterium
AAAGGGGCCGCTTGGTTCATTAAGCTCCAGAATTTCCGATAGCGTTTCATTAGGGATATCCATAATTGTTGGTATCAGGTATGTGCTCAGGCTGTCGGTCAGCACAAAACCATTCCGTACTTTGAAATTCTCCATTAATGCGTATCCTTGAGCTTGAACTACTGCGCCTTCAATCTGCCCTCGAATTGTCTGTGGATTGATCGCTTTTCCTACATCATTTGCAGAAACAACTTTCAGTATTTTCACATCACCAGTACAAACATCCACTTCAACTTCAACCCCTTGTGCTGAGTACGCATAGCAGAAATTCGGCATTGCGTACCCCGTTTCTTCGTCAAATGGAGTTGTTTTCGGTGCCAGATAAGTAAATTCACCCACCGCAGGCCGATCTTCACTCTCCCACCTTTTTATAGCGATCTTCGCAGCTCCGATGATCGCATTGCCTGCCATAAAAGTGAGACGCGAAGCAGAAGCACTGCCAGAACTCCCGCTACTGGCGGTATCAGATGCATGAATCTCTATTTTTTCTATTGGTAAATTGAGTGCTTCAGCAGCCATTTGGATCATGGCAGTATGAGCACCCTGACCAACATCTGCCCCCGCCTGATAAAGAATTGCTTTTTCAATGGTCTCTTGACCCTGCAGTTCGATCTTTGCCCAACTATTCTCCTGGTAGCCAAAGCTGAATCCGATATTCTTAAATCCGGCAGCGAAACCCCACCCACGTTTCTTATTTTTATTGTCCGATAGGTTAAGAGTAGGTGGGAAGAATTTATTTTCCGCGGATATCTGCCACCCCGATTTTTTTGCTGCCGCAGTTATTACTTCAATCGCAGAAATGCGATCGATTGGCTCTGTACCCACATCCAAAGTGTCGCCAGCTTTCAGGGCATTTTTTAATCGGAACTCGACGGGGTCCATGCCTATTTTTGCTGCCAACTTATTTATCTGCATCTCGGCGACAAAAATCCCTTGAGGAGCGCCGAACCCTCTAAACGCAGCCGATGGCACATTGTTGGTGTAGACGCCGATCGTGTCTACTTTTACATTGGGAATGGCATACGGGCCGGTGCATACAATGGTTGTATTCCCCAGAACTTTATTGCTGGTATACAAGTATGCCCCGGCGTCAGCTATGAATTCCATCTCTGCCGCAACGATCTTTCCTTCCCGAGTTGCACCCCATTTCGCATGCGCCTTAATTGGATGACGCTTGCCATGGCCAATGATAGATTCGCGTCGGCTCCAAACCATCTTGACAGGTTTCCCGGTTTTCAATGCTGCCAGCGCTAGGGTAATTTGAACCGACATATCCTCCCGCCCGCCAAAAGCGCCCCCAATGGCTGCATACACCACCCGCACTTTTTCAATCGGAAGATTGAGGGCATGCGCAATTTGCTCTTGATCGGTATGTGTCCATTGACCTGCACATTGCACACACACTCTCCCCTCTTCATCGATAAATGCCACACCTGATTCTGGTTCCATAAAGACATGTTCCTGGTATGGCAGGGAATAATCTGATTCGACGATCACGTCTGCAGATGCGAAACCCTGTTCGATACTTCCTTTTCGAATGCGATCATGGACACAAATATTCGATTTACTGATCTCAGGATGCACCGGATAAGCCCCTTCAGCTAACCCAGCCTGGGGATCTGATACGATGGGAAGATCTTCGAATACAATCTGAATTTTTTTAATGGCTTCTGTTGCGATGAGGGGGGATTCTGCAACTACAATAGCAACCTGGTCTCCAACAAACCTCACAATATCCGCACCTTTTTTCGTGGAACCGGGTCCGCAAAGAACAGGTTGATCGTTTTTTTGCAGCCCATATTCATTTAGCGGCACATCCTTTGCCGTCAATACCGTTTTCACGCCGTCGATTCTGAGAGCTTCTTGTATATCAATGCTGATTACTCTTGCGTGGGGTCTTTCAGCAAATAGTGTTTTCGCGTATAACATCCCCGGCAAGGATATATCACCGGGATACTTGGCTTGCCCGGTTACTTTTGCCAGTGAATCAATTTTGCTTGCTGCTATGCCAATTGATTTTTTTGCGGTCATTTGAACAGAACCAATTTATTCTATACCTTGCTTAATTCCACAATTCATCAACTCCGCTTTAATTGCTGGTATGGATATTTTACCTCCCTGACTTAATATTTTCCGATTGACCATCACAATCGGAAGTTTGGCGTTTTCCGGGAGAGCAGGCTTGGGATCATCAAACAAGTCGTAATAGGCGACCTCAACTAAATCACCATATTGTGCCCTTAACTTTTCGCCGAGCCATTTGGAAATTTCGCGCCAATCATCCCGGACTCCCTCGGAACAGGCAATTAAAGAACCGATAATCTCTATTCGTGCTTTAACCATCGCTTATCCACAGCATCCAGGCCCGGCGTTTGGCGCGCAGTCGGGCGGATTAAAATTGGTCACGCCGCCTCTGCGGATGAACATACCCGCAGATAAAACCTGCCGCGTGGTTTCATTTCCGCAATTTGGGCAAACAGGATGCAGTCCATCTTCTTTTTGTTGAATACTGGCTGAAATGTCAAATGCTTGGCTGCATCGATCGCAGAAAAACTCGTAAGTAGGCATTTTTATCCCATTAACAGCTAGTGTTTTTTGCGAGAGAAGCAAAATCAATTCCCAATAAATTGCTTATCTCGCTATTGATCTCCCGCAAATATCCAATAGCTTCTTGTTGAGCGTAAGCGTAGGTGTTGATGGACCTGTTCTCCTGAGCTTTTACCTGTAATGATCTTAATTTTTCCAGATCATCCGTAGTAATGCTGTTGTCAGCCTGTTTCTGGCGGATATACCTCTGCTGAATCGACAATTCTTCCATAATATTGTGAGCCGTTTGGTCTTGATTGAATTTTTCTTTGGCATTTAAATAACGGTTTACTGGCTCTGTGTATTGAATACTGGCCGCCAGATTCTTTACCGCGATTTCAAGGTTTCCCTTAAGCACATCATTTTGTGGTGTCATGATTTCTCCTCATCCGCAGCAGCTGGCGCCGCAGGCGGTGGCGTAATCCAATCCGCATTGGTCTGAGATAATTTTGGCGCAATCGCGGCATAGAGCCTGTAAATTTTCCTGCGCCTGTAAATAATCTTTCACGGATTGAAACGATACAAAATGGATCCACAATCGCTCAAGATCCTTTTTTTCTTCATCCGTGGTTATATTGAACATTTGCTTTGTTTGAAGATCCTTTGCTTTAGCTTGATATTCCCGCAAAGCACCGATCGCTTCTTGATCACCTTGAAAAATGGTACGGGTTTTTTCGAACAGTTGATATTGGGGAGAATCAACAAGCGCATTCACAAAATCTTTGATGGAGACGTGTAATTCTTGGTCGGTGGTTAAATTAATTTTTGTGTCATTAGCTTCCAACATGAAATTTTTCCTTGTCATAGAATCTTCTATTTATATAATGAAAGCAATTCCGGGATTTTACGGGCAATGTCATCCCGCACTTGGCGAAACACCTCCATTATGTGTTCCTGGCTGCCGGTTTCTTTGGCAGGGTCAGGAAAACCCATATGAACTCGTTTGCCTTTACCAAGCCAGATCGGGCATTTCTCTGCCGCGGCGTCACAGACCGTCACAACCAGATCAAAGTCACATCCATAAAATCCATCAACAGTTTTGGTCCGCCCTTCGTGCTCAATCCCAATCTCCTTTAAAACCTGAATTGCAAGCGGATGAACATGATCCGCAGGCTGGGTGCCTGCGCTGTACGCTTTCCACGTGGAACCCAGCCTGGCGTTAACGATCGCTTCTGCCATCTGCGACCGGGCGGAATTTCCGGTGCAGACGAATATAACCCTCTTTAGGGATGGATCGACTTTACTTTCCAAATTAGACTCTTTTTCGGCCGTTTGTTTTTCCATAGATTTTTTCTCCAACTTCAGCTAATAAATCCAAGCCCTTAATTTCTTTCGGGAAGAGTGGAATCTCAACAACCGGGACTTTGAATTTGTTAGCAATTTCATCCAGATAACGATTTTGCATGGCTTTTCGGGATTTGACGAAATCCCCTTCCACCTCCTCGTTTGGAATAATGTAGTTGGCTACAACCATGCCGGTATGAATATCCAACGTGTCCAATTCTTTTGAGGCGCGGTATGCTTCCAAGATGGGTGTAGACTCCGGGTACATGACAAATGAGAATGTGCTCTGCGCTGGATCGCGCATCATTTCAATCACCTGGGAAAAGCGCTGTTTGGCCGCATCATCGGCTAGTTCAGTGTCAACCGATTGGAAGGTTTTAATATCAATCTGTTTACTCCAATCTACAGGAAGTTCCAATAGCCGCAGAGTATGGCCGGTTGGCGCGGTATCAAAGACTACAGCTTTCCACTCGCTTTGCGAAGCCAGGTCAATGAATTGATCGAAAGCAGCCATTTCCTCTGTGCAGGGAGAATTGAGCTCTTCCTCCATTGTTTTTATTGCTTCAGGTGGGCGTCCTCGTTCGCGGGCATCGTCGAGGATTCTTTTCTTGTAGTCTTCCGCAGCGGTTTTTGGATCGATCTTCACAGCCCATAAATTTTCAATTCCCTGAACGGGAGCCGGGTGGTCGCCGATCGGCACTCCCAGCACGTCCCCGAGATGGGCAGCAGGATCTGTGGTGATGAGCAAGGTTTTATATCCGTTGCGCGCCAGCCAAACGGCCGTAATGCAGGATGCGACTGTCTTCCCCACACCGCCCTTGCCGGCAAAAAACATCGTGTGGCGGTGGCCGTTGCTGGATAGCTCCTTAATAAAGGGGAGATCCTTTGTGGACAATGCGCGATTTAAGTGTAAAAGAGGATCTGCGGATTCAATCTTGTTTTCTTTCCCGTTTCCGTAATAAATATCCGCGGCTTCCCGAAGTCGGCTGATACCTTTAATTTCACGGCTCAGCAGCTCCATCCGACTTTGCGGCAGGTTAAATTCATTTTCAATGCGATTGAGATATTTGCGCTGCATTTCCGCGCGGGCTGAAAACAGGTCATTGGATTTGGCAGATTCTGGAATGATCCCATTAATGATTAATCGAAAGGAATGAATATCCAGTTTTTCAAGCTCACCGATCGCCCGCCTGGTCTCCTTTATCGCGATTTCCTCCGGCTGCAATACAAAAAAGAATTCAGTGTGGTCTCCATCCCGCAGCATCGCCAGAGCGCGTTCATATTTATGCTTGGCGTCCTGAATCGCCGCCG
>JAAZNS010000159.1 GCA_012798185.1 Chloroflexota bacterium
ATATATGGGACACTGAAAAGGTCGGATCCTATACTACCCGACAAAAAGCCAGAGAAAGAAATCCTCATGTATTGAATCACATACTTTTCTGGGCTGATTATTTATCCCAAGGAAAAAGTAGAGTTCAAGTGGATCTTGATTACAAACCAATCATGGTTATAGAAAAAATGCCTCAAACGGGAATTGCTGATTTTGCAATTACGGATGATCCGGCAATCTATGAAGAACCCCCAGAAGTGCTTCAGCCCAATTTGTTCAGCTATATATTAAATAACGAGGATGACGATTTTATTGAAGAAGAGCCAGAGGGGGCTGAAGATGATCAAAATTAAATATCTGCAGGAGCCAGCTCTTCAGTTTGGTGGGTATTTTGAACACCAGGACGCCAAAACCGGACTGTCAGAATTTGGCCCCTTTGGGAAAAATATCCCAGGATTGCATCCTACAGAAATAAAACTTGGTTTTATTGGTACAAGAGAGACTGTGTCATGGGCTCAGGAATGGATCGAGCGGTGTGGTGAGTACATCGAAAGCGAAAACATAAAGAGAAATAAACCATCAACTTCCCAAAGTATTGAAGGTCAACTATTTGATACCGAAGCCCTCTTCGATAGTCCACAAACCCTAAACCGTTTGGAAAAAATATTAACCCCTGATTTTATCGGATTTAACAATGATTCCGCATTTAACTGCAGTTTTCAAACAAATGATCGTTGGGTGCGATATATTCAACCTCGAGAATTGACAGAAATCCTTGCTCTTGATAACAAGACAGATATTATTTGGAAGATGGTCAATCTTTTTGATGAAAACATTGCGAATATCGCCGCGAATGATCCCACTCCAGATATTATCATTTTGGCGCTTCCCCCTGAAGTCGAAAATAAGGCACATAGTGTGCGCATCTCAGGTAACTATTTTCTCAACTTTCGCCGGGCCATCAAAGCTCGTTCGATGAGATGGAATATTCCTTTACAACTGATCACTAAAAGTACAGTAACCGGCGAAGGAAAAAATGTGCAAGATGTAGCGACTCGAGCCTGGAATTTTTGTACTGCACAGTATTACAAAGCCAATGGGGTTCCGTGGCGAATTACATCTCTTGATGAAGCCACCTGTTTTATCGGCGTGAGCTTTTTTATCGCTAAGGATCTCTCCGATATTGTGACAATGAGATCAAGCGTGGCCCAAGCGTTTGATTTTATGGGACAGGGTTTGATTTTGCGGGGTGATTATTTTAATTGGGATGTTCAGCGTCTAGGAAAAACGCCTCACCTCACTTATGAGGGGGCGAAAAAACTTGTTAAAGATACGCTGAATGAATATATTCGCTTAAAAGGTTACCCACCTCGAAGAGTGGTGATTCATAAAACCTCAGAATTTTGGGGGAAAGAACACCTTGAATTCAATGAACTTGATGGATTTCAAAATGGAATTGGTGAAGTGTTCGATCGCTGTGAGATAGATTTGGTCTCTCTAGCACAATCGGGAATCAGGTTATTCCGAGAAGGTAAATATCCACCTCTTCGAGGGACTTATTTTTCAATCAACAATACCAATCACCTGCTCTTCACAATGGGTTACATTCCATTTTTGGAGACCTTTCCAAAACCTTACGTACCCGAACCCTGGCAGATTATGCAACACATCGGAGGAAGTTCTCCCGAGGATCTCTTTAAGGAAATACTTGCTTTGACCAAAATGAATGTAAACAATTGTGCGTTTGCTGATGGGTCTCCCATTACCTTATCTTTTTCAAGAATGGTGGGAGAAATCATGAAACACATCCCTGAAAACGGGATTGTGCAACCGAAGTACCGGTTTTATATGTGAAAAAATTTAGTGTGTGTTGTGACTTTTATTTCATAGGAATGCCTTTTATAAATGGGCGAGTAATCATAGAGAATAGTCAAGTAGTCTTGAAAGTGTGATCCGACCATGGAAAAAACGAAACAACTATTCACCCCCGAAACCCCTCTTGGTCAGGATGTGCAAGCTTTATTAATGCAGCATCCTGAAGGTCTACGGCTGGATGAGATTCGCCGATTGCTACGCCGTGAAAAAGGACTACACGTAACACCTGAGAACTTGCGGGAGCTACTTGGGAATAT